>JAYTNQ010000299.1:0-3453 GCA_043748255.1 Bacteroidota bacterium | reverse complement strand
AATTTCATTTTTTATTATATCTTTGTCGAGTACACTGTACATAAGGGTTGATTTTGAAATGATTATGTTTTGCAACACAAATTTCGTCAACCCTTTTTTAATTACCAAATAAGTTTAAACCACTTCAATATGAGAAAATCTCAAATAGTAAATGATGACGAACTTTTTAAGAAACTAAACGAGTTTATTTGGGAATTTAGAACTTTGTATAGCGGAAAAGCGTATC
Source organism: Bacteroidota bacterium (assembly GCA_043748255.1). Lineage (GTDB taxonomy): Bacteria > Bacteroidota > Bacteroidia > Flavobacteriales > Flavobacteriaceae > Flavobacterium. The sequence goes on along the minus strand of JAYTNQ010000299.1, from coordinate 3,227 downwards.
GCCTTTTTGCGTTTTGGGACAAAACTACTGAAAATGATGTAGTTGTAATTGGAACTCACGCAATTTTAAAAAAAAACTCAAAAAACGCCGCTGAAGGAGATTAAAAAAACGGAAGAAATAAGAAAACAATATTTAGCCAATAAAGAAAATACATAATTATGGAAACCAATAAATTTAAAACAATATCTCTCGATTCAATGATTGACAAACATATCGGCGAAATCGGAACTGAAAAGAGAGACAATTTTGAAAAAGAATTGAGAATCGATTTACTTGGAAGCGCAATAAAACAAGTACGACAAGAAAAGAAACTAACTCAAGAGCAACTTGGAGAACTTGTTGGAGTACAAAAAGCACAAATATCAAAAATAGAAAACAGCGTAAAAAATGCGCGGTTTGATACCATAATAAAAGTTTTTACTGCTTTGGGAGCAACAGTAAACTTCAATGTTGAGATGAATAACAAAAAATTAGCTTATTAAAAAATTGCCGATCTGCCAAAAGCCAGCCTTTCCTCGACCTTGAAAAGCCAACAATGAATTGCTATCATCGAATACCGACAAAAAATATTGTCCATGAGATAAACTCCGGTTGAACGGAACCGTCAATTTTATCATCTCTATGGGGTTATCGTAAAGTTTTGTGGAGATTTCAAAGAGATAATTGTACCTCTTTTTTTTATGGTATGTCATTTTTCAATTTTTTTGTAGCGTTTTGCATCACTTTAGGGCATAAGTGCCCTTACCCACAATCTAATTTTTGCAGGAGCTTGCATTTTGGCCAATGCCAAGATACCAATTTGGCGGTCCTCGTTTGTCAAACACCGAAATGGTATGCAAAATGCCGACTTTGCAACACGAACATTTTGGCATGAGTATCTTTTTCTCCCTTTTTTCAAGCACTTTTACCTTGAGTTTTTCCTGCAAAAGCCGCAGCTTTTGACGCTTCCAAGTACTGCTCAAAAAGCCATAATGGCGTATTTTGACAAAGCGTTTGGGCAAAATATGCAAAGCAAACCTTCGGATAATTTCTTGATGCGTGAGTGTCAATTGTTTTAGAACCAGAGAGACAACAATCTTATCCGTTGAGTCTAACTATTTTATGATAATGTCTTAACTGACCCAATTTCAAATTATTAAAAAACCAAAAGGATGCCGCTACATCGGGGCGAAATTATACCATTAGACTTTTCAACAAAATCTTTACCAAACCTTTTATCACAAACCAAACCCTATTTCACAATCAAAAACTCACTTCGTCTGTTTTGCGCATTTTCAACCTCCGTACAAAGCTCTTTACAATCTATTTTAGGATTTGTTTTCCCATACCCCTTTCCAGATATTCTACCCGGGTCGATGCCTTTTGAGATTACATATTGCACAGTAGCTATAGCACGATGGTCAGACAAACTTTGGTTGTATTGCTCGCTACCATGATTATCGGTATGTGATTTTACAAACACCACCAAACTTGGTTTTTCCTGCATCACCTGCACCAATTTGTCCAATTCAAAAGCTCCCTCTTTGGTGATATTGCTTTTGTCATAGTCAAATTTGATCTCGTTAAGCACAATTTCTTTCTCCTTGATAATTTCTTCAATCGGATTTATATCAGCACTAACTTTCAAACTTTCTTTCTTGGTTTTTTCTATCACAAAAACGCCATTCTCAAACCCAGCTTGGCTCACTTTCAGATTATAAGCCCTGTCACATTCTACCGTATAGTCAACCATTCCATTGCTGTCGGTGGTTTTGGTTGCAATTATATTTTGATTTTCGTCCAATATAGCCACTTTCGCTCCCACAATTGCGGCTTTGGTTTTTTTGTTGTTCACCGCTATACTCGCCTGTACTTTACAAACCGGATTTGCCCCAAAAATATCGTCTGTCCCTGCTCGATTACTCGAAAAGAAACCCATCTTTTTGGCGGTGTTATAACTAAACGAAAAATCATCTTTCTCACTATTTACAGGTTTTCCAAGGTTTTTGGCCACTGTGTTTTTGTTCAAATCCAACACAAATATATCCAATCCACCAAATCCTGGTTTGCCGTTTGAGGCAAAATAAAGTTGGTTGTCATCGCTAATAAATGCAAATTGCTCACTCCCTTCGGTGTTTACCTTATCGCCCAAATTCTCGGGTGTTCCATAGGTGCCGTCATCGTTTATGGCTACCTTCCAAATGTCGTTGCCCCCTTTTCCTCCTGGCATATTGGAGTTAAAATACAAGGTCTTTTGGTCCTTGCTCACACTTGGGTTACTACTCGAATAGCTTTTGCTGTTAAAAGGCAATCCCGTGATATTGCCCCAAATCCCATCGGTCAACCTAGCCCGATACAGATTTACTTGCCCAAATTTGGTGTTAAGGTCTTTGTCGGTTTCATACATTTTATCGGCGTGGCTGTCTCTAGAAAAATACATCGTTTGACCATCTGCACTAATGCACACCGGCCCATCATGCCACTTGGTGTTGAGCTCTTTGACCTCGGTGGCCATACTCATACTGCCGTCTGCATTCAGGATCGCTCGATAAACGTCAAGATAGGGCTCTTTATTCCAACCATCGGTGCGCTTGCTTTGGCTTCGGCTGCTTGCAAAATAAATATTGTTGTCGTTTGTCAAAAATGCCCCAAATTCTGATTTATCACTGTTAAAACTTTGCTCACTAATGTCAAAGTTTTTTTGAGCATCTATAAGTTGTGGCAAATAGTTGGGGTTTTCTTTAAAGCTTTTGGCGCGTTGGTCTTTTGGTGCCTTTTCTGCAAAGCTTTGCATGGCTTTGTTGGCAGCCTCATATTTGCCATTGGCTTTTAGCATTTGGGCATATCGATAGTAGCTTTCGGCATCTTGATCGCTTGTCATCGCTTTTTCATACCACTTTTCAGAAGCTACACTATTAAACATATTATAGTAGCACTCGCCCAATTGTTTGTAGGTATAGCCATCGGTTTTGCCCTGGTCAACGAGCTCGAGATAGGCTTTTGCAGCCGCTACATACTCCAGTTGTTTGAAGCGTTTATCTGCCGTTTTGGTGTCTTTGGTTTGTGCATAAATTGCCGTGGTATTAGCCAAAACAAACCCGATGATAAGATATATATTTTTCATGTGATGCTGTTATTTTTTGATTTTAATAAAAAGATATAGATTAGAAATAACGTGGCGAACGCGACACTTTTTTCGGGAAATTGACATCAAACAACAGTATGATTTCATGCGATGATTGGGCTAC
>JAYTNQ010000298.1:0-1243 GCA_043748255.1 Bacteroidota bacterium | reverse complement strand
CGTTTTGGTAACCCCAAGATTTACTTGCGGAACCGGAACTGGAGTTACGGTTGCCGTATTATTTGCAGGGGTAATATCTGCCTGTGCTCCAGAAATGGAAGCGGTGTTTCCGTAAGGGCCCGTTCCGTTTACTGTGGCTATTATGGTTAATGTTGCCGAAGCAGCATTTGCCAAACCTCCAACTGCCCAGTTTGGGGCAGTCCAAGTGCCTACAGATGGTGTGGCACTCACAAACGTATAACCTGCTGGCAATACGTCGTTGACTACTACAGCAGTAGCTGGACTCAAACCATTGTTGGTAGCGGTGATTGTAAAGGTTACGTTGCTACCCACATTTGGTGTGGCGTTGTTTATGGTTTTAGTAACTGCCAAATCCGCTTGATCTACAGGAACTGGTGTTACGGTAGAGGTGTTGTTTGCAGATACAGGATCTGCCTCTGCGCCAGAAATAGTAGCGGTATTGGCATAAGAACCTGGGGCAATAATTGCAGCTTTGGTGTTCAGATATTGAATGTCGGTCATAAAATCGGCAACGGTCAATACTTGTCTTGGCGAATCAATAAGACTTGGCAAAGTAGTAGCAGACGCTAATGCTTTTATAAAATCTTGACCGGCCACACCTTGTGCTAGTTCATTTCCATAAATTACAATATTGGCACAAGAAGACAACAACATTTTCAACTGGTTCATTGCCGAAGCATAGGTTGTGTTGATGTTGTTTTGGTCTAAAATGCTATTGCCTAAAACTAATTTTCCTGGTGTTGCTTCTGCAAAAATGTGTATTGTTTCTACATTTGTAAGTCCTTGAAGTGCCGTGGTAATTTGAGTTAATCCATCTTGCTCTGGGTCTAATAAAACAATTTGAGCGTCTTGGTGGGCTGCAATAAAAGCGTCTATATTGGGTTGGTTTGTGCTTACAAATATGACTTCTTTGGTTTGTTTGTTGACCGCATTTTCAAAAGAAAAGTTTGTAAAAAGACCTGAAATACTTTGGGTTTCTAACCCTTGATTAGCAACAACAACAGGTACAACGAGGGATTGACTCCCTGATACATTAATTAGCTGATTGCTAATTGTCGTTGTCTGCGTTGGGTTGTTAACCAAACTATGCCTTAGTCCAAAAGGAAGGTAAGCTTTGCTTGCGTTTTGCGGCAATGCTTCTTTTAGATTGTTTGAGGAAATGGCGTTGAAACCGCTATTTCCAAAAGCGACAAAATTCAAAAGTAAAATCGTCAGTAAGACA
>JAYTNQ010000297.1:0-3472 GCA_043748255.1 Bacteroidota bacterium | reverse complement strand
TTTTATAAACAAGTAATTTTTAGTATTTAATTATGCCAACTATTCAACAATTAGTAAGAACAGGAAGAACTCAAATCACTAAGAAGAGTAAATCGGTTGCTTTAGATTCTTGTCCTCAACGAAGAGGGGTTTGTACGCGTGTTTACACTACAACACCAAAAAAGCCAAACTCGGCCATGCGTAAAGTTGCGCGTGTACGTTTGACCAACGGTAACGAAGTAAATGCCTACATCCCAGGTGAGGGACACAATCTACAAGAGCACTCGATAGTATTAGTTAGGGGTGGAAGAGTAAAAGATTTACCAGGTGTTAGATACCACATTGTTCGTGGTGCCCTCGATACGTCGGGAGTAGCAGGACGAACACAAAGACGATCTAAATATGGAGCAAAACGACCAAAACCAGGTCAAGTAGCTGCAGCACCAGCAAAAGGTAAGAAAAAGTAATCGAAATTGTTAAATGTTATTAGTTATGGTTAATCGTTTACTCGATCGACAAATAATGATAAACAGTTAACTAAAAAAAAGGAAAAATGAGAAAAAGAGCGGCAAAGAAAAGACCACTTTTACCAGATCCAAGGTTTAATGACCAACTGGTAACACGTTTTGTGAACAACTTAATGTGGGATGGAAAAAAATCTACAGCTTTTAAAGTTTTTTATGATGCCATAGACATCGTTGAAACCAAAAAGCAAAATGACGAAAAAACATCGTTAGAAATTTGGAAAGATGCCTTGACCAACGTTATGCCTCACGTAGAAGTACGTAGCCGTAGAGTAGGTGGAGCTACCTTTCAAATTCCGATGCAAATTAGACCAGACCGAAAAATCTCGATGTCTATGAAGTGGTTAATACTTTATGCACGTCGTAGAAATGAGAAATCGATGGCTCAAAAGTTGGCTTCAGAAGTTTTGGCAGCTGCCAAAGAAGAAGGAGCTGCTGTAAAAAAGCGTATGGACACTCACAAAATGGCCGAGGCAAACAAAGCATTCTCACATTTTAGATTTTAATAAAGTAAAAAATGGCTAGAGATTTAAAATATACAAGAAACATTGGAATTGCGGCTCACATTGATGCCGGAAAAACCACAACCACAGAAAGAATCCTTTTTTATACCGGAAAGTCTCACAAAATTGGCGAAGTGCACGATGGTGCAGCCACTATGGACTGGATGGCGCAAGAGCAAGAAAGAGGAATCACCATTACTTCTGCAGCAACAACTTGTGAATGGAATTTTCCTACAACACAAGGCAAATTATTGCCTGAAACATTACCATATCACTTTAACATTATTGATACCCCAGGGCACGTTGATTTTACGGTTGAAGTAAATCGTTCTTTGAGAGTTTTGGACGGATTAGTATTTCTTTTTTCTGCTGTTGATGGTGTAGAACCACAATCAGAAACAAACTGGAGACTTGCCGATCAATACCGAGTGCCAAGAATTGGATTTGTTAACAAAATGGACAGACAAGGGTCTAACTTTTTGATGGTATGTCAGCAAGTTAGAGATATGTTAAAATCAAATGCCGTAGCCATCACATTGCCTATTGGTGAAGAAAATGATTTTAAAGGCGTAGTAGATTTGGTCAAAAATCAAGCAATCGTTTGGGATGACGCAGGACAAGGAGCAACCTATGAAATTGTTCCGATTCCAGCTGATATGATAGATGAAGTAAAAGAATATAGATCAATTCTTATTGAAGCCGTTGCAGACTATGATGATAGTTTGTTGGAAAAATTTATGGAAGATGAAGAGTCTATCACTGAAGAAGAAATCAACAGTGCACTAAGAGCTGCAGTAATGGATATGGCTATTATCCCAATGATTGCAGGTTCATCTTTCAAAAACAAAGGGGTACAATTTATGTTGGATGCCGTTTGTAAATACCTGCCTTCACCAATGGATAAAGAAGGTATTACTGGAATTCATCCTGATGATGCAGATTTGTTAGAAGAAGATCAAAAACCAATTTTGCGCAAACCAGATGTAAAAGAGCCGTTTGCAGCCCTTGCATTTAAAATCGCAACAGATCCTTTCGTAGGAAGATTAGCATTTTTCCGTGCTTATTCAGGTCGTTTGGATGCTGGTTCTTATGTACTTAACACCCGTTCTGGAAACAAAGAAAGAATTTCGAGAATCTATCAAATGCACGCCAACAAACAAAACCCAATCGAATATATCGAAGCAGGTGACATTGGAGCAGCCGTAGGATTTAAAGATATTAAAACTGGAGACACCTTGTGTGACGAAAAGCACCCTATTATTTTGGAATCTATGAAGTTTCCTGCCCCAGTAATTGGTATCGCTATCGAACCAAAAACAAAAGCAGACGTTGACAAAATGGGAATGGCTCTGGCAAAATTGGCCGAAGAAGATCCAACATTTACAGTTAGAACCGATGAAGCCTCAGGACAAACTATTATTTCAGGAATGGGCGAGTTGCACTTGGATATTCTTGTAGATAGAATGAGACGCGAATTCAAAGTTGAAGTAAACCAAGGAGAACCTCAAGTAGAATACAAAGAAGCTTTTACAAAATCTGCAACACACAGAGAAACCTATAAAAAACAATCTGGAGGTCGAGGAAAATTTGGCGATATCGTCTTTACGCTCGAACCAGCAGATGAAGTTGACGGAAAAGTGCCTGTTGGATTACAATTTGTAAATGCTGTAAAAGGCGGAAATGTACCAAAAGAATATATTCCATCTGTAGAAAAAGGATTTAGAGAAGCCATGAAAACAGGGCCACTCGCAGGATATCAGGTAGATAGCTTGAAAGTAACCCTTACTGACGGATCATTTCACCCGGTAGATTCTGACGCATTATCATTTGAATTAGCCGCCAGAATGGGGTATAGAGAAGTTGCAAAAGCAGCAGGAGCTATCGTTTTGGAGCCAATTATGAAAATGGAAGTAATAACTCCAGAAGAAAATATGGGAGATATTGTAGGCGATATCAACAGACGACGCGGACAAGTAAATGACATGGGAGATAGAAATGGTGCCAAAACCATCAAAGCCGACGTGCCATTGTCTGAAATGTTTGGATATGTAACAACCTTGAGAACACTATCTTCTGGACGTGCAACATCAACTATGGAATTTTCGCACTATGCAGAAACACCAGCGAGTATATCAGAAGCAGTTATCAAAAAAGCAAAAGGAAACGCTTAATCTTTAAGAAAATGAGTCAAAAAATCAGAATAAAACTAAAGTCTTACGATCACATGTTGGTTGACAAATCAGCCGAAAAAATCGTAAAAACAGTAAAAAGTACAGGAGCTGTAGTAACTGGGCCAATCCCTTTGCCAACACACAAAAAACTTTTCACCGTATTGCGTTCTCCACACGTTAACAAAAAAGCGAGAGAACAATTTGAAGTAATGTCATACAAAAGATTGATAGACATTTACTCCTCATCTTCAAAAACCATCGACGCACTCATGAAATTGGAGTTGCCAAGTGGTGT
>JAYTNQ010000296.1:0-1246 GCA_043748255.1 Bacteroidota bacterium | reverse complement strand
CAAGTAGCACCAAGGGTCTAAATTTTTCGTCATAATCATAAAATTTAAGCTCTTCTATTTCGGTGGTTTCCAATTTGTTTATGGCTTTGTAGATCGATTCTAATTTGCTGTTGCTTGTGGCTCTAAAATATTTTCCGCCTGTTTTGGCAGCAATGCTTTTCATCAATTGTTCGTCTATTTCTACCTTCATCATTCTAAACAAAAAATTACCGTTTGGGGCAATTGCATACGGAAACTCTGCCATCCCGTTGGTTCCAATTCCAATGGTATATACTTTGATACCATATTGTTGGGCGATATCCGAGGCGGTTTCGGGCTCTATAAATCCTGCATTATTAACGCCATCGGTCATCAAAATTACTATTTTGCTTTTGGCCTTGCTGTCTTTTAATCTGTTTACGGCGGTCGAAAGCCCCATGCCAATCCCTGTGCCATCTTGCAAATTTCGGTCATATTTCACGCTTCTTAATGCGTCCAAAACCACGGCTTTATCGCTCGTGACAGGGGTTTTGGTATAGGCTTCGGAGGCATATACCACAAGTCCAATACGGTCATTTGGTCTGTCTGTAACAAATCCTTGCGCTACCCTTTTGAGGGCTTCCATACGGTTTGGTTTCAGGTCGCGCGCCAGCATACTTCCAGAAACATCTATAGCCATGACAATATCTATTCCTTTTGTGGTTTTGGTTTGGCTGCTGATATCTACCGTTCGAGGGCGTGCCAAAGCAATAATGATCAAGGCTAACGCCATCATACGAAGCACAAACAAATAGGGTTTTAGCTGTGCCCAAATTGATTTTGAATACTGAAATCCTTGTAGCGAACTTATTTTTAAAGCGGGTGTTTGTTCTGGTTTTTTGAAATACTGCCACAGTGGGATTGGCAAGAGCAACAGCAATAACCATAAAAAACCTGGGTTTAAAAAAGTAATATTATTCATTGGTATTTTCTTTTTTAAATTCAAACGAATTGATGATTTTCTGTTCGATCGCTATGGCGTAGCGATCTCCTTGTTGATGTGTAAAAAGAAGTTGTTGCAAACCGCCTTTTTCTTTGAACAAATAAATTTCAAAATACATTTTTAGGTTTTCTTTTTTGGTAGGATCTAAAATTTCATAAGTTCCAAAAGCTTTTAATCCCGAAGCACCATCTTTTGACTGATACTCTTGTTTTTCTAACAAAATATTTTTACAACCTATTGATTTCCATGAAGCTACAACGCCCTCTAATGCTTTTGAAGTGTCTG
>JAYTNQ010000295.1:0-3484 GCA_043748255.1 Bacteroidota bacterium | reverse complement strand
GGAAGAATGGGAAGATTATGGCAAACTTTAATATTGATGGAGGAATATTCTGTCTTTGAATATTTACCATTTGAAACATTAATATCAAAAAATCAAGCTGAATATTACAATTCTTTATCAATTTCAGATAAAGAAGGAAAATCAACCAAGTTCATCGAATATATGTTGAATATTATTGACAAATCTTTAAGTGAACTTTTAGAAAACTCTTTAAAAAAACTTTCAGACGAAGATAGAATTCAAATTTTCGTAGAAATATTTAAAGAAGAATTTACAAGAAAGGATTATTTAATTTATTTCAAGGATTTATCGTCAGCTACTGCAAGTAGAGATTTAAGAAAAGCAGTTGAAAATGGAATCATTTCAAAACAAGGTGATAAAAAGACAACAACTTACAGAAAAAATTAATGCTACACACAAAAGCTAGCCTTTCGTTGGGCTTGAAAAGCCAAAAATGAATTGTAATCATCGAATACCAAAAAAAAATAGCCCAAGATAAACTCTGGTTGATGCAGTGGGTTTGAGGCTTGTAATACAATAGCGCGTTTTTAAAATGGTTTTGGTCCTTTTTGTTTTGAAAATGTTATTGCAAGCTCAAGATGGTTTGCGTGAGGGCAAAGGCGGAGCTCTTTTGGGGCTGGCGTTTTTCAGCCAGCCCCAAAAAGCGGGAGCCGGAGACCGACCCTTGGGGCACGCCCAAAAAAATTGTTTTAAATCAGCTGATATAATTCCAAATGTTTTTCTTTTTTGACATTTGTTCAAAAATTTTGCGCAAAATATCATTTTCGGGTTTTTGTAGATTGGGATCGGTTTTCAAAATTTGAACGGCATGATTTCTGGCCAAAATTAGTAGGTCTCGATCGCGCACTATATCGGCAATTTGAAGTTGTAAAACGCCACTTTGTTGTTTGCCCATCAAGTCGCCTGGGCCTCGTAGTCGCAAATCGACTTCGGCAATTTCGAAGCCATCATTGGTCTGGACCATGGTTTCCATTCTGGTTTTGCTATCACTCGATAGCTTGTGGCTTGTCATCAAAATGCAGTAGCTTTGATCTGCCCCACGCCCTACTCTGCCTCGAAGTTGGTGCAGTTGTGATAGGCCAAATCGTTCGGCACTTTCTATAATCATGACGCTTGCGTTTGGTATGTTGACGCCTACTTCTATAACGGTTGTGGCGACCATGATATTGGTTTTGTGTGCAGAAAATCGTTTCATTTCGGCTTCTTTTTCTGCAGATTTCATTTTGCCGTGCACGATAGATACTGCATAATCGGGTAATGGAAAATCGCGCGAGACGCTTTCATATCCGTCCATCAAATCTTTGAAATCCATTTTTTCTGATTCTTGAATGAGTGGATATACGATATAAATTTGGCGGCCAAGTGTCATTTGGTCTTTGATAAATTTCCAAACCATGAGTCGATTGGAGTCAAATTTGTGCATGGTTTTTATTGGTTTGCGCCCTGGCGGCAGCTCGTCTATAACCGAGATGTCTAAATCGCCGTATAGACTCATGGCCAAAGTGCGTGGAATTGGGGTGGCGGTCATGACCAAAACATGGGGCGGGATGGTGTTTTTTTTCCAGAGTTTGGAGCGCTGTTCAACCCCAAATCGGTGTTGCTCATCGATGATGGCCAACCCTAAGTTGCAAAATTTTACTTTGTCCTCGAGCAGGGCGTGTGTGCCAATAATGATGTTCAAAGTTCCGTTTTCGAGAGCTTCGTGGATGACTCGTCGCTCTTTGATTTTGGTCGAGCCGGTGAGCAATTTGATAGTAATATTGAGTGGCAAAGCCAATTCTGTCAAGCCGATAAAATGCTGGTTTGCCAAAATTTCTGTGGGTGCCATCAAGCAGGTTTGAAAACCATTGTCAATAGCCAAAAGCATGGTCATAAATGCAACAATTGTTTTGCCAGATCCTACATCTCCTTGCAGCAAACGGTTCATTTGGGCTGCATTTCCCATATCGTTTCTAATTTCTTTGACTACTCTTTTTTGGGCATTTGTGAGTTCAAAAGGTAAATGATTTTGAAAAAAATCGTTGAATTTGTCGCCTACAATCAAAAAAGGATGTCCTTTTATTTTTTGTTTTCGAAGCAAGTTTTTTGTTATCAGTTGAAGCTGAATATAAAACAGTTCTTCAAATTTGAGCCGCAGCTGTGCTTTTGACAAAAGCTCGGCGTTTTTGGGAAAATGAATGTTAAAAAGAGCTTCTTTTTTTGAAATCAAATGCAGTTCTTGCATGATATATTGTGGAAAACTTTCTTCAAAGAAAGAGTAGGTTTCATGAAAGAGTTGTTGCATCATCTTGTTGAGCACTCTGTTTGAAACACCACGATTTGCAAGGGTTTCTGTTGATGAATAAACGGGTTGTAGTGCCGTTCTCAAACTTTCTTGATGCTCTGTGAGCAATTCAATTTCGGGATGAGAAATGCTAAATGTGCCGTTATACAAACTGCATTTTCCAAAGGCAACAATGGGAATATTTATTTTCAAATTGTCTTTGAGCCATTTTATTCCTTGAAACCAAACCAACTCCATTTGTCCGGTTTCGTCTGCAAATATGGCAACCAATCGTTTTTGATTGCGACCAAATTCGATGGTTTTGAGCGAAATAATCTTGCCTATAATTTGAATATCGGCAGCATTGTTTTGCAACTCGTTGATCTTGTAATATCGTGTCCTATCAATATACCGATTCGGAAAAAGATGTAATAAATCTCCAAATGTGTTTATTGAAAGCTCTTTTCGTAAAAGTGTCGCCCTTGCTGGACCAACTCCCTTGAGATATTCGATGCCGGATTGAAGTGGGTTTTGTGACATTTGGAGCTGGTTTTTGTTGAAGGCAAAGGTCGAGAATAGGTGATATGAAGCGCAAATAATTTATAATCAACAACTTAATTTTAGCCAAAAATACTCGAAACCTCATCTTTGATAGCAGCCAAAGCAGCGTTTGTTGGAGCTTCTTTTTCAAACAAATTGGTGAGCAACAACTCGCGCAAATCATTGGCATTCTGAACATTAATTTGTGCGTTTGCATTTCTAATCATGGCGATAGTGGCATTTTTTGCCGTTTGAATAATCGTCCAACAGGAGGCAGACAAATATATTTGTTGTGTCAAATTGTGATCAAACTCCTGCTCAATGTGCAATATCAAAGCATGGTGGTATTGGTTTTTGTCTTCAGAATCTGGGCTTACGCGAATCAAAATTTTGGTAAGTGCAATCCGTTCCAAAAAAAGAGTCATTCGCTCATAAGCCTGCAATCGAAGTGGTAGAACCTCTTTTTGTTGGTCTCTGTGCAGTAGCCATTTTCGGGTGTTTTGTTGGTCTTTAAAATATGATTGAAAAAATCCATAAGCCACAGCCGCAGTGATCATAGATGGAATTGTATAGGCAAGAATTTCGAGAATTTTGTTTTCCATAGAGGTATTAATTTTTTTACAAAAATAAAATTTTAGTTGATAAAACCCTACAAATTAA
>JAYTNQ010000294.1:0-1248 GCA_043748255.1 Bacteroidota bacterium | reverse complement strand
CAAGGGTAGTATCTATATTTTCGTTCCCTATAAGCACCAAAATAGAGGTTCTAAAACTTTCACAGCCAATAGTTTGTGATACATAATAGGTTCCGTTTGTCAACAATTTTGTTGTAGCAAGCGCATTACCACCAATGGCAATATCATACCATTTGAGCAAGGTGCCTGTAGCAACCAGGTTTGCAACTGTTGCTCCTGCACAAAATACTTGCACCGCTGTTGCCCCCGGTGATGCCGCGCTGCAGCTGTCATAGCAGTTGATAGCCGTCAAGCTATTAGAATTAATCAAGCTAGCATTGCCCAACTGCCCAGTGCTATTATTGCCACAAACAAACAGGGTATTTTCAATTTTGTTTGCCAATACATGACCTTCTTGCCCGGGCGAAATGCTCCGCCATCTTGTTCCAGCGATTTGAAAAGGTGTTGTTTTATTGGTCGTATTGCCAATTCCTAATTGACCCAGCGAATTGTTGCCCCATGTCCATAGCGTATTGTTGGTTTTTAGCGCAAACGAATTGTTGAAGCCACACCACACTTTTTCCCAATTGGTGGCAGTGCCAATTTGTGTCATTACATTGACGTTTGTTGTAGTTCCGTTTCCCAATTGCCCACTCGAATTTAGCCCACACGCATACAATTTGCCGTTGTCATGAATGGCCATCGAATGATATTTGCCAACGGCAACATATTTCCAATTATCCGAGCTGATAATTTTTGGTTTATGCTCATTTATACTCGCTGTTCCATAGCCCAATTCGCCATAACTTTCGTGACCCCAAGCCAATAGATAATCAAAAGAGTTGCCACTTTGTATGCCAATACTATGCAGTTCGGCGGTGGCAATCGAGGTCCAAGTGGTATCTGTGCCTATCTGAAACGGTGAATACCTATCTATATCAGTGCCATCACCCAATGCCGAAAAAAAGTTGGAGCCCCACGCCCATAGCGTTCCATCTGCTTTTATGGCCATCGAATGTTGCCCTCCGGCTGCAATTTGCGACCAATTAGTTGACAACCCAACGCGCACCGGAATATTTTTGTTGATGGTAGTACCTATACCCAATTGTCCGTTTGTGTTTTCGCCCCACATCCAAAGACTGCCATCAGATTTGAGTGCCATGTTGTGCGTAGATCCTGCCGCAATTGCTTTCCAATTGGTAGCAGTACCAATTTTTGTTGGAGTTGTTTTGCTTATATTGCTGCCATTACCAAGCTGTCCTTTTGAATTGTCGCCCCACGCCCACAACG
>JAYTNQ010000293.1:0-1250 GCA_043748255.1 Bacteroidota bacterium | reverse complement strand
CAAAAAGGAACTTGTGGAAATATAATACCAGAATGTGATATGCCATTTACAAAAAATGGACTACGCCCCGATATTATTCTCAATCCTCACGCTATTCCGTCACGAATGACTATAGCACAATTGAAAGAAACGATTCTAGGAAAAGTTTTAATTGAACTTGGAATGTTTGGCGATGGAACAAGTTTTGGAGATTTGGATGTAAAGACCATAATAAATGAATTACAGCGTGTAGGTTATGAAAGTTATGGTAATGAGGTGATGTATGACGGATTAACGGGACAACAAATTGAAACAAGTATATTTATCGGTCCTGTATATTACCAGAGATTGAAACACATGGTAAATGACAAGCAACATAGTAGGTCGATTGGTCCAATGGTAAATTTAACAAGACAACCAGCGGAAGGAAGGTCACGAGATGGAGGATTTCGCGTAGGAGAGATGGAGCGTGATGTTCTGATTTCACATGGAATATCACACTTCTGTAGAGAACGTTTCTATGACGTTTCTGATAAATATACAACTTACATATGTAGTAAATGTGGAATGATAGCCGCTTATAATGATTCATCACTGAAAAATTTCTCATCAAAAAGCGATATGACGATTCATTTATGTAATACTTGTGGAAATACGACAGAGTTTTCTCGGGTAGAAATACCATATGCATATAAACTATTATCTCAAGAATTACAGACAATGAATATTTGTCCTCGATTAATTACGGAATAAAACAAAATAAAAAGTAGAAAATAGAAAAGTTAAGTAATATAGAAGCATTTTTTTTGTAATATTAATAAAATGAGTTGTCCGTACGAAGTTCTTGGAGTCGATAAAGATTGTGAATTAAGTGCTATAAAAAAAGCATATCGAAAATTGTCTCTCCAGTATCACCCGGACAGAAACAGCACAAGTGAAGCAAATGAGAAAATGTTACAGATAAATGCTGCTTATGAAGAAATTGGAGATATAGACCAAAGAAAATCATATGATAGTCGGGTAAGCAATATGCACCAAGGTTTTCAAGGATTTCCGCAAGGGTTCCAAGGATTTCCACAAGGATTTACACAAGGATTTCCACAAGGATTTCAAGGATTTACACATCATACTGGCGGAGGTATGCCACAAGGATTCCAAGGATTTACACATCATACTGGTGGAGGTATGCCACAAGGATTTCAACAAGGCGGTGATGATTTTATGGAAAATATAATAAATATGATGTTTCAAGGAGGAGGCGTACATTTTTC
>JAYTNQ010000292.1:0-3494 GCA_043748255.1 Bacteroidota bacterium | reverse complement strand
GAAAAGTTGACCGAATTATTACAAAACCTTTCTGCAACACTAGATAGCGACACCGGGGGCGACTATACAAAACAACGCGAAATCAAAAAAGTTTTGGTGGTTGCAATTACCTCAAACAGAGGTTTGTGTGGCGCATTTAACACCAATGTCATCAAAGAAGTCAAAAACAGAAACGCAATTTATGCTGATAAACAAGTAGATGTTTTTGCAATTGGCAAAAAAGGAAACGACGTTTTGAGCAAAACCCTCACCGTAATCGACAACAAAAGCGGGGTTTATGACGAATTAACCTTTGAAAATGTAGCCAAAATTGCACAAATTCTCACCGACAAATTTGTCTCTGGAGAATACGATAAAATCGAAATTATCTACAATCAGTTCAAAAATGCCGCAACCCAAATCGTTCAAACCGAACAATTTTTGCCTTTAGTAGCGCTAAAAACAGAC
Organism: Bacteroidota bacterium; assembly: GCA_043748255.1. Lineage (GTDB taxonomy): Bacteria > Bacteroidota > Bacteroidia > Flavobacteriales > Flavobacteriaceae > Flavobacterium. The sequence continues at coordinate 3,047 of JAYTNQ010000292.1, read as the reverse complement.
AAAGTTGTGAGCACAGGCGACTATATTTTTGAACCATCCAAAGAAGAAATTGTGATGGCATTAATTCCAAAATCCTTAAAAACACAATTATACAAAGGAATTAGAGACTCGTTCGCTTCAGAGCACGGTGCCAGAATGACCGCCATGCACAAGGCTACAGACAACGCAACCGAATTGAGAAACCAACTAAAACTTACCTACAACAAAGCCCGTCAAGCGGCAATTACCAACGAAATTCTCGAAATTGTTGGTGGTGCCGAAGCATTGAAAGGGTAAATTTTTTTAAAAACAGAGATAGCCAACGTAAGTTGGCTTTTTTTTTTGAAAATTTCTCTAACTTTATTTTTGTTTTATACTTTGTTGTCGATCTAATCTTTCGTTCTAATCATTGCAGCAATAAAAAGAATTTATTTTCTTTTCTCTTTTCTGAAAAAAAATATTTATTACTTGCAACTCATTTTTTCAAAAGTTGCATTTATTAGTTGAATTTAACTTCAAAAATTTTGGAATAACACATTTCAGCGAATATTGCTATGAAAATTGACTTTTAGCGTTATAGTTTTTAGATCAAATTTGTATATTTTTGGTATTGTGTTCGGTATTATTTTATATAAACCTCAAAATGTTCTTACAAAATTATATTACTCGCTAATAGCTATATGCCTTTCGGAGGCTTGCGTGAGGGCAAAGGCGGAGCTCCTTTTTTTGGGCGTTTTTCAGCCCAAAAAAAGAGCGGGAGCCGGAGACCGACCCGAAGGGGCACGCCCAAAAAATGGTCAAAAAAAAACCGCCATTTTGAAAAATGACGGTTTTTTGTGTGTTGCAAAAAGGTTTATTTTTTCTTTCCTTTTGCGGGTGCTTTTGCTGCTTTTGCGGCTTCTTGGGCGGCTTTCATCGCGGCACGTGAGATTCTTACTTGTGCTACAACGGTGTTGTCTGGGTGCAAAAGTTTGTAGTTGTCTGCAACCAATTTTGTTACATATAGCTTGTTTCCCATTTCGAGTTGTGAGATGTTTGCTTCTATAAAATCTGGTAGATTTTTTGGCAATGCTTTTACTTTTAGTTTACGGGTATTTAATCGTAAAACGCCTCCTAATAATACGCCGGGTGATACGCCTGTGATTTTTACAGGGACTTCCATGGTGATTTCTTTGTCGTCAAAGAGTTGAAAAAAGTCGATGTGCAAGATTTTGTCTGACACGGGGTGTACTTGAATGTCTTGAAGAATGGCGCTGTAGGTTTGGCTTCCAAGTTCGATGGCAACTGTGTGCGCATTTGGGGTGTAAACCAAGTGTTTAAAAGCAATTTCTTCTGCTGAAAAATGCACAGTTTGATTTCCTCCGTAAAGTACGCAAGGAACCATTCCAGCATTACGTAAGGCTTTTGTCGCAACTTTGCCCACGCTTTCTCTTTCTGATCCTTTAATTGTAATCGATTTCATTGTAATAGTTTATAGTTAATAATGGTTAAAACTCTTTGTTTGTTTTTCTTTTTGAGAAAAAAGGGTGTTACATCAAAAATTTTCCGCTGATGGAATTGTTGTGATGTACCATGTGCATGACTTCGGCAAATAGTGGTGCACAGCTCACTACTCGTATTTTTTTGGATGCTTTTTTGAGCGGAATGGAGTCTGTAACGATTAATTCGCTCAATTGTGAATTTTGTATTTTTTCGTAGGCTTCACCTGATAGTATTGCGTGTGTGCAGATGGCTCGTACGCTCAAGGCTCCTTTTTGTATCATCAAATCGGCGGCTTTTGCTAGGGTGCCTCCGGTATCTATCATGTCATCGACGAGCACTACGTTGCGTCCTTTTACTTCGCCTATGAGCTCCATACCGCTCACGGCGTTGGCTACTTTTCGGTGTTTGTAGCATATTACTACGTCTGAATTCAAAAATTTGGAATAGGCGTAGGCTCTTTTTGAGCCTCCCATATCTGGTGATGCGATGGTGAGGTTATCAAGGTTTAGGCTTTGTAGGTATGGCAAAAATATGGTTGATGCAAAGAGGTGATCGACAGGTTTTTCAAAAAAGCCTTGTATTTGATCGGCGTGCAAGTCCATTGTCATCACTCGGGTTGCGCCTGCGGCATCGAGCAAATTGGCGACCAATTTGGCTCCAATTGGCACTCGTGGTTTGTCTTTTCGGTCTTGTCTGGCGTAGCCAAAATAGGGTATTACGGCAGTGATGTGGCGTGCTGATGCTCGTTTTGCAGCGTCTATCATCAAGAGTAGTTCCATCAAATTATCGGCTGTTGGAAAGGTTGAACAAACTATAAAAACGCGCAAGCCTCTGATTGATTCTTCATAAGAGGGTTGAAATTCGCCGTCGCTATATTTTGAAAAGGTTACTTTGCCAAGTGCAACGCCGTATTTTTCGGCTATTTGCTCTGCCAAATAGACACTTTGGGAACACGCAAATATTTTTGCTTCGGGTTCTTGATGTGACATTAATTTGTTGTTTTTTAGGGTGTTAGTGATTTCGCTTTTTACTGCGGTGCAAAAATAGGAATAAAAATGGTTTTTGAAAGAAAAAAAGCAGTATTTTGTTAGAAATTGACAAATTTATTTTTATATTTGCACTGTGTTAAAGGAAAATATTATTTTGATAATATTTTTGCGTTGAAAGTTTGCTTTCAATGTCTGCTAAGCCCGGATGGCGGAATTGGTAGACGCGCTGGTCTCAAACACCTGTGGGAAACCGTGCCGGTTCGACTCCGGCTCCGGGTACAAAAAGCTCTTCTTCATTGAAGAGCTTTTTTTGTTTTATAGTGTTTTAGATTGCATAAAAGTCGGAGTCAAACCATTAGGTTATCCGGCTCCGGGTACAAAAAGCTCTTCTTCATTGAGGAGCTTTTTTTGTTATAGGGAGTTTCTCAAAATCAAACTGCTTTGATTTTCGATTTGTTCTTTTTTACCCTGTAAAATCATTTCCGCAACAATTTTCCCCATAGTTTCAAATTGGGTGGATATCGTGGTGATGCCGTTTTCCACCACTTTCTTTAAAGGCGTATCGTTATAAGAAATGATGCCGAAATCAGAACCAAG
>JAYTNQ010000291.1:0-3499 GCA_043748255.1 Bacteroidota bacterium | reverse complement strand
AAAATATAATCATAGCATACAATTTTTAGTTTTTTATGATTTTTTTTGTAATAACACCTATATTACTAAAAATTTTCAATAAATAAACACCGTTTGCAAAACGTGATATGTCAAATCGATTGAAATTCAGAGCTTCCTTTTTTTGTTCCAAAATAACTCGACCATTACAATCCAAAACTTCAAAATGATACAAATCTTCGTTGCCTTGGTTTGAAACCGTCAGGAAATCATGCGATGGATTTGGCAAAATAGTAATTTTTGAAGCCAAAATATCGATGGTATTGAGTGTGAAAGCCATGATTTTTAGTCCTATATTATTGATTGTTGGAACAGCCGAAGTTCTGTTACATCCATTATTTGATGCGGTGCTGCCACAGCGAGTGATATAACTCAAGGCAGGCTCGCCAACTGGAATACTGCCCACCGTTGGTGTTTGATTTGTCATCAAGTAAACGTTTGGGCTACTCGAATTAAACATAATTGTGATGGTGCTATCGGTTTGGTTTGAAAGATCCAAACCCGGAATATCAAGATTGGTCAAATCAAATGAGGTTGTAAAAACAGCATTAATGATGTTTGGCGGTGTGATTTCTTTGAAATAACTTCCCATCAAAGTACCAATTCCTCCGCCACAATCGCTAGCACCGCCGTTTGTAGGACAATCGGAATACACATTCATCACCATCGTAAATGGCGATGTATCTGTGGTGATATGCAAATCGACATCGATTGCCGTAATCATTCTGTCTGTGCCTCCCAACTTTACTGCATCGCCAAGTGAACAGCCAATTCCATTGGCGGTTGGCGTAATTTCGATGCTTGTAATTTGTGAATGTGTGGTATCATAAACCACAGATTGAGCACTTAATAATCCAATATTTTGAATTAAAAAAACCAATACAAGTAATTTTGTTTTCATGATAATGCGTTTTGAAATTTGAATAATAAAAATAAATGAGTTAGATTTTTATATGAAAAACCTATACAAAAATAATCATTTTTCAAATACAAATCATTCAATTGTATTATTTTCCCATTTTGAAACTACAGAAGTTGCTAATGCGTTGCCCAAAACGTTTGTAGCACTTCTGAACATATCACAAAAATGATCTATTGGCAATATTAATGCAATCCCTTCAATTGGAATTTTGAACATCCCACAGGTTGCGGCTACTACCACCAGGCTTGCTCGTGGCACACCCGCAATACCTTTGCTGGTGAGCATCAGCACAAATAACATGGTGAGTTGTGTAGGCAAATCCAATACAATTCCGTAAGCTTGTGCTATAAAAATGCTTGCAAATGTCATATACATCATGCTGCCATCAAGGTTAAAAGAATATCCAAGAGGTAACATAAATGATACTATTTTATCTTTTATGCCAAAACGTTCTAATTCTTCGGTCAATTTTGGAAAAACGGCTTCAGAACTCGTAGTGCCAAATGCAATAATGAGCGGACCTATAATATGTTGCAGCAATTTTTTCATTCTTTTTCCTAAAAAAACAAAACCAACCAACAATAAAACAACCCAAAGTGATGCGATTCCGACCAAAAAAGAGCTGAAGAATTTAAGGTATGTTACCAATAATTCATCCAAATCCTTGATAGCAAAAACCCCTGCAATAGCACCAAAAACCCCAATTGGCGCAAATTTCATGACATAGTTTACCATTTTCAAAATGATGTGCGCCGTTTTGTCTAAAGCATTTACAACCGGTTTGGCATGACTTCCAACGGCAGCGGCAGCCAATCCAAAAAAGATAGAAAAAACCACAATTTGAAGAATTTCGTTGCCAGACATGGCTTCAAAAATACTTTTTGGAATAATATGTTCTATAAAATTTTGTGCAGAAAAAATTTGGGTCTTTTCTGTTACTTCGCTAGCAGTGGCTGCATCAATATTTGATAAATTTAGCCCAATGCCGGGTTCCAAAACATTGACCCAAAACATTCCAATAAGTAACGACAAAAAAGAAGCCGAAAAAAACCAAATCATAGCCTTGCCTCCAATCCTGCCAACAGCTGCTACATCGCCAAGCTTTGCAATACCAACAACCAAAGTTGAAAAAACCAATGGCGCAATAATCATTTGAACCAACCTGATAAAAATAGTAGCCAACAATTTGATATACGTGCTAAATTCTTTGGCACTTGCTTCGGGCAAATATTGATGCACACAAACCCCCAAAATACCTCCCAAAAGCATGGCTATCAAGATTTGAAAAGTCAAATTGTTATAAAAAGGTTTTTTTGCTGCCGAAATTTTTTCCATAATATGAATTTTAAAGATACGTTTTGTTCAACAAATAAAAATCTGCCAAAACTAGTGCCGCCATAGCTTCTACAATCGGTACAGCCCGAGGCAAAACACAAGGATCATGACGCCCTTTGCCTTGCATTTCTATTATATTTCCTTGATTATCAAGTGTTTGTTGTTTTTGCATAATAGTAGCAACCGGCTTAAAAGCAACCCGAAAATAAATATCCATACCATTGCTAATACCGCCCTGAATACCTCCCGAAAGATTTGTTTTGGTTGAGCCATCAACATTTTGAAGGTCGTTGTGCTCACTTCCTCGCATTCGGGCACCACAAAAACCACTTCCATACTCAAACCCTTTGACAGCATTTATTGAAAGCATCGCTTTGCCCAATTCAGCATGTAACTTGTCAAAAACAGGCTCGCCCAAGCCAATCGGCACATTTTGAATCACACACGTAATCGTGCCGCCAATCGTATCGCCATTTTTGCGAACCTCACGAATACAATCCTCCATTTTTTGAGCAGTTTCAAGATCAGGACAGCGCACATCATTAGATTCTATCAACGAAAAATCCAAATCTTGATACATTTTTTCGACAAAAATAGCACCCACAGACGACACAAAAGCATTAATTTTCACCTCAGGCAAAAGCTGTTTGGCAATTGCCCCGCCTACTACTCTACTAGCCGTTTCGCGAGCAGAACTCCTGCCACCACCACGATAATCACGAATGCCATATTTTTTTTGATAAACATAATCGGCATGACTTGGTCTGAAATTGTCTTTGATATGCGAATAATCATCAGATTTTTGGTTGGTATTTGGAATTAAAAAACCAATAGGCGTACCCGTAGTTTTGCCCTCAAAAACACCCGAAAGCAACTGCACTTCATCATTTTCTTTGCGTTGCGTTACTATTGCAGATTGCCCGGGCTTTCGACGTTGCATTTCTGTCTGAATCGCCACCAAATCCAGTTCAATTCCGGGTGGACATCCATCTATAATACCACCAAGCGCCTCGCCGTGAGATTCGCCAAAAGTAGTAAGTCTAAAAAGGGTTCCAAAGCTATTTCCGGCCATATTTTTTTTACAAATATACTTTTTTGAAGTCAAAAAAAAACTATAAACCAAAATTTTTTGACTTTAGGAAAACAGATTCTCTAAAATTTTAATTTTAAAGTACCTAATTGAATAGAAATACGATTCCCACTTTTGGAGCTAAATACAAAAAT
>JAYTNQ010000290.1:0-1257 GCA_043748255.1 Bacteroidota bacterium | reverse complement strand
GGTTTTGAGTTGCCATTTGCGGCATTAAACATTCCAAAAAACATCAAAATGGTAATAAAAATCCACATTGGTGCCGCAATCAGTATGTTTTCAAAATTTGAAATTATTAGGCCTAACGATATGAATGTCAAGGATAACCCCAATCCTTGACGGATGTGAAACGAGGCAAATTTGTTTTTTTCTTCAGCATTTATTGACATGGCGATTAATACACCGACTATCAAAATATAACTTAAAATAGCAGCAGTTTTTCCGTCATTTGGTTTTACATTTTCCATGTTTTAGGATAAAATTAATTGATTTTGATTAAAAACACCATAGACTTTTCCTAACATTTCATTTCCTAAAAACGCAGTGTTTTTTGATTTTGACAATATGTTTTCTTCTGAAAAAACCCAGCGCACATCAGGATTAAATAAGGTTATATTAGCAGGATTACCAACACTTATACTTGGTTTTTTGACTCCAAAAACGGCGCGTCCATTTGTCAATTGACGAATAACGACATTTAGAGGCAAGCAAAAATGCAAAGCACCAAAAGCACTTTCTAATCCGATTGTGCCATTTTTTGCCAAATCAAATTCTACTTTTTTATGTTCAATATCAATTGGATTATGGTCTGAAGTGATACAGTCAATTGTGCCATCGCAAACCAACTGTTGCAATAATTTTTGTTCGTTTTTATCTCGTAGTGGTGGCAAAACTTTGTGACGTGAATCAAAATTTACTAAAACGGCATCGCTTATCGTCAAATGATGTACCGCAACGCTACAACTTATTTGCAAACCATTTGCTTTTGCTTCTTTTATCAAAGTAGCTGATTTTGAAGAAGATATGGTTGGAATGTGCATTTTTCCGCCGGTATAACCAAGCAAAAAAAGGTTGCGTGCTACCATCATTTCTTCAGAAAGTGAGGCATTTCCTTTGAGTCCCAATTGTGTTGCTATAACGCCTTCGTTTGCAACACCATTGGCTTTGAGATTTTTATCTTCGCAAAAAGCAAGTAACAATCCATCAAAATCTTGTAGATACTGCAGCGCAATTTTCATCAAATTGGCATTTTCTATATTTTTATTATAATCTCCAAATGCAATGGCACCTGCTTTTTTCATATCAAAAAGCTCGGCCAAATCTGTTCCCAAGCTGTTTTTTGTTAAGGCTCCAATCGGGTAAACTTGTGTTGCAAAACCATTTGCTTTTGATTGGACAAAATTTATATGTGCTTGATTATCAATTATTGGCTCTGAATTTGGTTGA
>JAYTNQ010000289.1:0-9370 GCA_043748255.1 Bacteroidota bacterium | reverse complement strand
TTCAAAAAGCAATTTGTTATGGATTTATAGATCAAAACTTGACAAAAATTGATGACTTGAAACAATTTATTTCAAAATTTTCAAAATCACAATATCGGGACGATGCCATGTTTGAAATGGGAAATACTTATATTTCTGAAAATAAAAACGAAGAGGCTTTAGCCACATTTGACCAACTTTTGGGTGAATTTAAAAACGGAATATATGCTTCAAAAGCAATTTTGAAACAAGGTTTGATCTATTATAATAATGATAAAAACAATTTGGCATTGGTGAAATTCAAAAAAGTAGCTGCCGAATATAGTAGCACGCCCGAAGCTTTAGAAGCCGTTGCCACCGCAAGATTAATCTATGTTGACAGCGGCAATGTTGACGATTATGCCGTTTGGGTAAAAACACTATCTTTTATTCAAGTAACTGATATAGAGTTAGATAACGATACGTATGAGGCTGCAGAAAAACAATATTTGCAAAACAGTACAAAACAAGCCATTTCTGGATTTGTAAGCTATTTGGCCAAATTTGCTAACGGAAATCATGCTCTAAATGCCAATTATTATTTGGCACAACTCTATTTTGCCGAAGGATTAGAAAACAATGCGCAGCCCAATTATGAATATGTAATTTCAAAATCAAAAAATGAATTTACAGAACCATCATTGGTTCGGTTGTCTGAAATTTATATCAAATCAAAAAACCAAGAAAAAGCACTTCAAATTTTGAAAAGGTTAGAAATCGAAGCAGATTTTCCGCAAAATATTACTTTTGCCCAAGCCAATTTGATGAAAATATATTTTGAAAAACAAGATTTTATAAATGCAGTTTTGGCAGCAGAAAAAGTTTTGAATAATCAAAAAACAGATGATAAAGTGCGGAGTGATGCACAAATAATCGTAGCACGAGCCGCTATCAAAACCAATGACGACAAAAAAGCAAGGAGCGCTTATGCCCAATTATCGAAAATTGCTAAAGGCGAATTGGCCGCAGAAGCACTATTTTATGATGCCTATTTTAAAAATATTGATGCCCAATTTGAAGCTTCAAATATAATAATTCAAAAATTGACCAAAAATTATTCAGGCTACAAATATTTTGGCGCAAAGGGATTGGTTGTTATGGCAAAAAATTTTTATGCTCTAAAAGATGCTTTTCAAGCAAATTATATCTTGGAAAGTGTTATCAAAAATTTTACAGAATTTGAAGATATTATTGACGAGGCAAAAATGGTTCAAGAACAAATTAAAGTTGAAGAGTCAAAAACAAATTCGTCAATTCAAAACTAATATAAGAACATAAAATTTATATAAAAATGAATAAATTAATGAAAATCAGCACGTTATGCTTGGTTATTTTTTCGATTCAAAATTCGTTTTCTCAAAAAAAAGAAGAAAATATTGGAACAGAAGTCGTGAATGTTGTAAAACCATATACACCCTCAATTTCTGATGCTTTCAAAATTAAAGACAACCCAATTATAGATGATTCTGAAAATTCAAAAAAAGAAATCATCAAATATGATATTTTTTCGTTTCCAGTTGCTTCAACTTTTGCCCCAGCAAAAGGACGGGCAGCAAATGTCGAGCAAAAACAAAAAGCATCCCTTTATAAAAATTACGCATCCATTGGATTTGGAAATTATGGAACTGTAAACGCCGGTTTATTTATTACAGAAAACATTGGCGAATCAGGCTATTTCGGTGCAAAATTGTCGCATCAATCTTCACAAGGAAATATTCCAAATATAGTCTTAAACAATAAATATAGCAACAGCTATTTTGATTTGAATTATGGAGAAAAACTAGAAAATTATGCTTGGAAAACCAGTATAGGGTATCAGCATCAAATGTATAGTTGGTATGGTTTGCCGGAAAATTTTGGTGCTATTTTTGGCCCAGATGAAATCTATTTGCTACAAAATAAAATCAACCCAAATCATAGCTTCCAAGATTTTTATGGACAAGCCAAAATTGATTTTAAGGATAGTTTTGTAAGCGAGATTGCGGTAAAATTTGATCGTTTTGTGGATTCGAACAACTCTTTGGAAAACAGTTTTGAATTGCAACCAATTTTTAAATTTAATATTGGAGAAAGCATATTAAAAACAATAGTTGGAATGAAATACCAATCCAATTTTTTTGAAAAATTTTACGGAAGTGATGCAAGTTTGACGGCAACATCAAATGAATCGACTTTCTTAAATTTTTTTATAAATCCAAATTACACTATCGAAAATGAAATGTATAACATCAATATTGGTGCCAAGGTTGTAATGCAAAACAGCACCAAAATGGTTGTATCAGGAACAGATTTGGGCAATTCACAAAAAACATTTGTGTATCCAAATATTAGTGCTAGTGCTAACTTGGTGGATAACATATTGATTGCCTTTGCTAGTTTGGACGGAAATTTGACTCAAAATTCATATCATGATTTTGTGGATCAAAACCCATTTTTGTCACCAACATTGACCATTTTACCAACCGATAAAACCTATGATTTTAATATTGGTATAAAAGGAAAATTGACAAATAATGTAGGCTACACATTAAAAGCCACATTGATTGACGAAAAAAACAAGGCCCTTTTTAAAAACAATCCTTACAATAATTTTACAACAAATAGAGATTACGAAAACGGAAATTCATTTGGTGTAGTGTATGACAATATAAAGACGACAGGCTTTTTTGGCGAATTGAATGCCGATTTTGCGGATCGTTTTTCGATGCGAATTAATGCCGAATACAATAGCTATTCGGCTGATGTAGAAACTTTTGCCTGGAATTTACCCAATTTTAGAGCAAGCTCATTTTTGGAGTGGCATTTTTTAGAAAAGTGGTCTGCAGCAACACATATTTTTTATGCTGGAGTGAGAAAAGATTTTAAAATTTTAGCTTTTGAACCAGCATACATGGTTGGAGATATAAATTTAGATCCCTATTTTGATGCTAATTTTAATTTGGAATATCAATACAATGAAAAACTAGCATTATATACAAAAATCAATAATATAAGCGGTAAAAATTATCAAAAATGGGTGAATTTTCCTTCACAAGGATTTCAGATTATGATAGGTGCCAATTATAAATTTGATTTTTAAGAAATCAAATTAGAAGAAAATTTTTTGTAAATTTGAAAAATCAATTTATAGAATCCATAAGCTTGAAATTTACATAAGATGAAAAATCTTTCTTTGTTCAATAAAATCGCCTTTTTTTTTAATATCATTTTGGCGATTTTAACAATTGTAGGATACACCTTGCCATTTCTGGCTCCAAAATTGTTTCCCGTTTTATCGGTTTTAACACTGTTTCTACCTATGTTGCTTATTATCAATTTGTTGTTTTTTGGATATTGGCTTATACAATTCAAAAAGCAACTATTGGTTTCAGGAATTATTTTGATTTGTGGCATAACTTTTATCAATAAATTTTATAAATTTTCAGAAAAAAATGTTCCAAAATTGGATACAGATTTCAAAATAATGAGCTATAATGTAAGGTTGTTTAACAAATTTGAATGGTCGGAAAAACAAACTATCCCAGTTGAGATTTCTGATTTTGTCAAAGAAAATGATCCGGAAATCTTGTGTATTCAAGAGTATTCAAATGCAAAAGATTTTGATTATAAAAAATATAAATATAAATATATTTCTATCAATAAAGAGCACAAAATAAAAACAGGACAGGCAATATTTTCAAAATTTCCTATTATAAAAAAGGGTGATATTGAATTTCCAAATTCAAGCAATAACGCCATTTTTGTAGATTTAGTAATAAAAAAAGACACCATTAGGGTATATTGTATGCACTTGCAATCTATTAAAATTTCGCCAGATGTGAGCGAGATTTCTGATGACCTTAATGAAATAAATCAAAAAAAATCAGAAAGAATTTTTAAAAGATTAAGTAAAGCATTTAGCATGCAACAGATTCAGGCTGAAATAGTTAACAAACACAAAAACAAGACCAATCACCCAATTATTTTGTGTGGAGATATGAATAATAGTGCTTTTTCGTATGTGTATCGCACCATAAAAGGCGAATTACAGGACAGTTTTGAAGAGGCTGGGCATGGCTTTGGAAAATCGTATGATTTTAATTATTATCCCGCCCGAATAGATTATATTTTTGCAGACAAGACATTCAAAATCAAATCATTTCAAAATTTTACGGAAATAGTGGATTCCGATCATTTTCCTATTATGGCTCGAATTGCAACAGAAGATTAACGCAACTCCGAAAAAGTATCGCCTTGTTGAATATCTCCCGTTTTATATCCCTTCATAAACCAGTATTTTCGTTGTTCGGAGCTACCATGCGTAAAAGTATCTGGCTCCACATGTCCTTGCATTTTAGATTGAATAGCATCATCGCCAACGGCTTGTGCGGCACTCAAAGCCTCGTCAATATCATCAATATCAAGATTTTGCTGATTATGTTTGGTCCAAACCCCAGCATAAAAATCGGCTTGCAATTCCAAACAAACAGATAATCTATTGGCTTCGGTTTCACTTTTTCCCTGTTGCATTTGACGCATTTTTCCAGAAGTACCCAATAAATTTTGTACGTGATGTCCAATTTCGTGGGCAATTACATACGCAATCGCAAAATCGCCCCCTTTAGCTCCAAAACGGGTTTTAAGCTCTTCAAAAAAAGCCAAATCCATATATACCTTCTTATCTCCTGGGCAATAAAAAGGACCCGAAGCAGCACTAGCACTACCACAAGCCGTTTCTACAGCATCTCGAAAAAGCACTAATTTTGGTGATTCATAAACCATATTATTTTGTTGAAATACAGCATTCCAAACATCTTCATTATCTGCCAAGCAAACCCGAACAAAATTGCCCATTTCTTGATCCTCTGCACTTAGGGGGCTTGTATTTTCTGAAGTAGTTTCAGTTTGTTGACCTTGAACTTGACTTTGAATTTGATCCAAAAGTTGGGCATTTTCGCCACCCATAAACATTTTTAGGAGAAAAAAAACAATAGCAACACCACCGCCTCCAAGTGCTATTTTTTTGCCTGAACCTCCAGTGCGTTGATCTTCTACATTGTCACTTTGTCTTCTACCAATCCATTTCATATTTTTGGGTTTTTAATTAAAAAACGAATTTATGATATTTATTTGAATTGAATCAAATTATTTTAAAATTTCGTTAAAATTTAATTTTTATAAAAAAAAAACTTACATTTGATTTTTAAACTAAATTTTAATTTTAAAAAATATAACTATGGCTAAAAGTCAAGACGCAAAAAAAAATGTAAAAAAAGAGCCGCTTAAAACAGCGAAAGAAAAAAAAGAAGAAAAACGCGATAAAAAAGCAAAACGCGATTAAACAAAAAGCCGTCAATCAGACGGCTTTTTGTTTATTTAACAATCAATTTTTTAATTGTAATTTCGGATTCAAATTCAATTTTTACAAAATACAAACCGCTTTGCAAGTTCAGTTTGAAAGTGGTAAAACCATTAAAATTTGATTGATAAATACATTGTCCTGAAACATTTAAAATCTCCATTTTAGCAAAATTTTCAATACCAGAAATCGAAATTTGATCGTTTGCAGGATTGGGAGAAATCACCACTTTTGAAGCAAAGCTATTTGTAGCCGATAGATTTGAATACCATATTTGACCAGCATTTGCTCCCCAAATATAATTCACCAAATTTGGATAGTCAATAAATGGATTTCGATTTCGTTGCCAATTATAAATTATATTATTACGATTCATTTCAAAATCATCGGCTATATCTGTTGTATTCCATTGCAAAAGTGTAGCCAAATCTCCAATATTACCAACTGGCGTTTCCAGCGGACTACCGGTAACAACATTCAAACCATTGTACCGAGTTGCCATATAAAAAAGGGCTCGAGCTACATCTCCATGCCAACTTCCTTGCGAGTTTTGTGGTCCATTATAATCAACACCATAATTTCGATTATTTCGCGAACTGTTTTCTGGGCTATCTTCAGCTCTAATGTGGTGAACATCAGAGTGTCCGCAGGCAATATCGTTTGCATCTGTACTGCTCCAATTATCAATTCCATAAGAATTGGTTGAAGTTGCGTTTGTAAAACCACCCCGAGATTGACAATATATGTGCTCTCTATTCCAAAAACCCGTACCACTTGAACCAGTTTGAATATCTAATTTTGACCTACCTTGTTCTACATACATCAACCAAACCTGATTGCTATTTGCTGGATTTTGATCGGCTTCTTTCAAAATATCGTAGGCATCTCCATAGGTATGTTTGTGAATTATTGCTGGATTTGCAATAATATCTTGAATAGCCTGTTTTAAATCGGCACCAGATTTACCTTCAAGTGAAGCATAATATCCAGATGGCGCGGTGCTCAAAACAAGTCCATGAGTTGGGTTTAAGGGCGTACCCCAAGATTGAACCACAAAATCGTTGTCAACTATACGAACAACAATATTATCATTTAATTTGACATAACCAATTGGCATTGAACTCATTGTAACAATCAAATTTTCGTCACCCTCATCTACATTATCATCATTTAGCAACACCGTTTTGGTAGTTGAAGTTGCTCCTGCAGGTATCAAAACCGACAAGTCTGAAGTATAATCCAAACTATTAAAATTTCCATTAGAAAGCGAAAAAGTAAAATTCAAATCGGTTAAGACAGCTTGTTGGGTCTGAAAAATAAGATTAAAACTATTTCCCTCCGTCAAATTTCCTGAAGGCAAAATCGAGACCGAAATTCCATTTAATAAAATCCCGGAACCATCATTATTGGCACCAGGGGTTGGTAATTTTGTTTCAAAAGTCCCATCAGTTTTTCTTTGAATAGATTCGTTTACACTATTATTATTCGAATTTTCGTCCCACTGTACTGTCAACCCAAGCGCTGTCATCAAACCTGTAGCAGCTGCAATTCCGGTGTCATAAACCAATGCGTCTATCAAATTTGTTGTAGTTGCAACTGTATTTGGTGGAAAATTAGAAGCACTACCCAAATACAAACCCAAGCCATCAGGGCCATTTTGAATCACACTATCATTCATAAAACGATTTGGCAACGGCGAAACCAAATTGCAGCCAATTGTAAAAAGCCCATTTGCATCCGTTGTACCACCATCCAAATCAAAAACCAAATAACTTTTTTGCCCTCCCGTACTTGCCCCATTAAAAAAAACCAAAACATATCCGTCTAACGCAAAAAAAGGCGAATTAGATTTTAATTCAACAAATTCTTTATTATCTGCACCTGGACTATCACAGTCTAACTCATTGATAACAAGCTGACTAAAACCGAAATTTGAACAAAAAATAAAAATGAACCCGAAAAAAATATGTTTCATAAAATGATAATTTGAATGATTTTTGCAAAAAATTCAATAAACAAGGTCAAAAAACATTGACAATTATCAAATTCATAACAAAAACAGGCAAATTTACAATAACTAATTCAAAGAAACATAAAAACCCCATAAAATTAATTATGAGGAATTTAATAAACAACAAACTAAACAATCTTCAATCCAAAAATTAAAAATTAGGCATACTTTTTATATGCAGCCTCCAATTTTTGATCATATTTATTAGCCCTGAAGCTACTCCCATTATATTGTTGTGCAAAATCAACCCAATTTTTTTCTTTCAAAAACGGAATCAATTTTTTGGCTTCCAAAAATCGACCAAAAGCTTCAAGCTGCTCTCTTTCAGAAACATTCATTTTGGTCACAAAATCACCAACCGATTTGTATCCCAAACCCTTTGCATGAAAACCCATAATTTGAAATGCTCCCCAAGAAGTTGCAGATAATGCTGCCTCTTTAACACCTATATTTGAATTAATATGAATCGCTTTTTGCAGTCGAGTATGCTCGGCATCACCACCCAAATAATATTTTTTGGTCCATTTTTCATACAAAACATCTTTATTGTCTTGTGTCAAAAATTGGTTTGGGTCAAATCCACGGCTCACCAATTCTCTCCAAAAAACATGACCCTCAAACAATATTTTCGGCTTACCGCTATTCAAAAAACCCTTACCCGAACTCTCAATTTCATTAACCGCCTTTATAGTCGCAAGATCCAAGTTAAAGTTTATCGCAAAAACCATCAAATCCTGTTCCGACAAAAACTTACTGTTATGGGTCAAAAAATAAGTGTTTTTTTCAATCAATACAGACCAAGTTTTCAACCCCACCAAGCCATCAATAACCAAATGGTTTTGCTTCTGAAAATCGCACACTGCAACCTCAACATCAAAACCAAAGTTATTAGAAACCAACACTTTATAACCTAAATTAGATAAAATTTCACTCAAAAAATGAACAGAATTACCAACAGATTTTAACTTCAAAGCATCCATATAACAAACCCAACCCATTAATGAATTGAAATACAAAATTCAATCAATAACGTGTACCAAAAAAGGGGAAAAAACCCCTTTTTTTGACGGGGATATTCCCCCCCCTTTTTTTTAATTATTTTTTGGGCGTGCCCTTTCAGGTCGGTCTCCGGCTCCCGCTTTTTTGGGCTGGCTGAAAAACGCCAGCCCAAAAAGAGCTCCGCCTTTGCCCTCACGCAAAAACGTTTCATAAAAAACATTCTTCAATATATAGACTTCTTGCTACATAATAAAATCCAAATAATTACTTTTATTAATAACCTCAAAACGAGCATCAGGATATGCCTTTGCAAAAGCAGTGGGAATTCTGGTTTTTTTCAATTGGCTCCATTTAAACTCAAATCCTGCCAAGTCATCACCAATTTCTTCCAACCAATCTAACTCTTGTTGATCATACGTTCTCCAAAAATAATTATTTGTTTTCACTTTTTTATAATGCTGCCTCTTAATTCTCTCCGAAGCCAAATAATTTTCCCAAAGACCGCCAACATCATTTCTATTTGATATTTTATTAAAATTATTGATAATACCATTTCTGATACCGTTATCATAAAAATACCATCGCGAAGTTTTTACAATTTCTTTTCTCAAATTTCTGCTAAAACCTTCTATTTTAAACAAAACAAACACCTTTGAAAGCAAATCCAAATAATTTGCAACCGTGTTTTTTGACAATTGTAATTGTATAGCCAACTCCTGTAGCGAAACCTCTTGACCAACTTGAAAAGCAATTAATCTTAACAAATCATACACTTTATTCGAATGTTTGATGCCATCATAAATTAAAATATCTTTCAGCAAATAGGAGTTTATTATTTCGCTAATATAATCTTTCTTGTCTTCCCAATCTTGATGTTGTTCAAGCTCAGGATAGCTCCCAAAAATTAATCTTTGTTCTAAATTTTCCGCAGTTTGCTTAAAATTTTCTTGAGTTGAAAATTCCATTTGTGATAACGGAAAAAGATAAATTGTATTTTTTCTTCC
>JAYTNQ010000288.1:0-1274 GCA_043748255.1 Bacteroidota bacterium | reverse complement strand
TAGAACAAAAATGCAGCTTCGGTTTGGTTTGGAAAATTAAGATAGGTGCTAACTCTTGCCATGTTTATTGGTGTTAAAAAGTGAAGCAATTTAGTTGTTTTATTTTAATTTATTGTAAAGAAAACTATATTACATAGAATTTTATTTCAAAATTGACTTTTTTGTTGAAAACAGAATGAATACATTGGCAAGTGTTTTTGTATTGAGAAGGCGTCTTTAAAGTGTAAGCTTACGGAACTAAAAAACCTGTTATTTATCAATAAAATAAGGAGTTTTTTATGTTTTAAAATTTTTAATGTTTTTTATGAAAATAAAGTGTACTTTTGCACCCACAAAAATTCACTCATGGAATCTATCAGAAACATTGCTATTATTGCCCACGTCGATCACGGAAAAACTACTTTGGTTGATAAAATTATGTACCATTGTCAACTTTTTCGCGAAAACGAGAATACGGGCGATTTAATTCTAGACAACAACGATTTGGAGCGCGAACGAGGTATCACCATCACTTCAAAAAACGTTTCGGTTGTATATAAAGGTACAAAAATTAATATTATAGACACTCCTGGTCACGCCGATTTTGGCGGAGAGGTGGAGCGCGTTTTGAATATGGCAGACGGTGTTTGTTTGTTGGTTGATGCTTTTGAAGGGCCAATGCCGCAAACCCGATTTGTGTTGCAAAAAGCAATTGATTTGGGGCTAAAGCCTTGTGTAGTAATCAATAAAGTTGACAAAGAAAATTGTACTCCAGAGGAGGTGCACGAAAAAGTATTTGACTTGATGTTTGAATTGGGTGCAACTGAAGAGCAGCTTGATTTTCCGACGGTTTATGGCTCTGCCAAACACAATTGGATGGCAGACGATTTTAACCATCCTACCCAAAATATAGAACCCCTTTTGGATATGGTTTTGGCACATGTGCCAGCCCCGAAAGTATCTGAAGGAACCCCACAAATGTTAATCACCTCATTAGATTTTTCTTCTTTTACAGGAAGAATTGCCATTGGACGTCTTGAACGTGGCGTTTTGAACGAGGGAATGCCAATTTCATTGGTAAAAAGAGATGGAAAAGTAATCAAATCACGCATCAAAGAATTGCACACATTTGAAGGTCTTGGTCGTAAGAAAGTGTCTCAAGTGATTGCAGGCGACATCTGCGCTATTATTGGAATAGAAGGGTTTGAAATTGGAGATACGGTTGCTGATTTTGAAAATCCTGAAGCATTGCAAACCATTGCTATCGACGAGCCTACGATGAGTATGTTGTTTAC
>JAYTNQ010000287.1:0-3556 GCA_043748255.1 Bacteroidota bacterium | reverse complement strand
AAACATGAAAATTTAATAAGTAATTTGATCGAAATTAAAATTCCAGTTGTAAAAAATAAAGAACAAATGGCATGTAAAATAGTATTGGTTATAAGTTTAGGCGAAAAATAAAACAAAGAATGATTCAAAAAATTAGCATTCAAACGACAAATATTTACTAATATTTCAAGTTGATTTAAACCTTTACAACTCGAAAGCGAATCAAATTAATAGTAAAAAATAAAAAAAATATATTTTAGTGTTTCTACTAACGGGAAATAAAAGGAAGATTATTGGAAGCAGTTTAGTTATAAAACGGTAATGGAAAACACTTTTTTAAAATTAGGTAAAAGAAAGACAAGAAAGTAAATTTATTATTAAAATAAAATAAATTGAAAATTTGTAGTGATGTATTAAAAAAAAAATTAAATTTGGTCTTTATTAAAAATATATAACTATGAAAAAAATAATATTTACACTATCAATTTTAATGTCAATTGGTTCGTCAGCACAGATGAAAAAGGTAACAGTTCAAAAAACAGGAACAGCATCTGAAGTAACAACAACTGCCGTTTCAAATGAAATGGCGGCGAAATTGAATATGAATGCCTTAACAAAATTTGTAACCATTTCGCCAGAAATGCAGTCACAGCTTTTGGAGCTTTTTACAACAAAATATAGAATGTTGGCTGAAGTTGCCAACTCTGACGAAAGAAAAAAATATATTGCAGACATTATTGCGGCTAAATTAGAAGGGTCGCTTGATGGGAATTTGCTATCTAAAATAAAATCCAATACATCTTTATACCAAAGTTTGTTGCAATAAATCAAGTTATTAAACAAAAAAAACGACTATTTCAGTCGTTTTTTTTGTTTTAAATCGAAAATATTATAACAATTTGCAATCCTGATTTTCATAAACAGCATCAATAGATAAAGTCTTTGATTTTGCTCCGGTCATTGCTAGCACATCGCATCTCTCGTTTTGAGGATGATTATTATGTCCCTTAACCCATTGAAATTCGACTTCATGCTTTTTAAAAACCAACAAAAATCGTTTCCATAAATCGGGGTTTTTTTTTCCAACAAAGCCTTTTTTTTCCCAGCCAAAAACCCATTTTTTGGAAACAGAATCCACTACATATTTAGAGTCAGACACAATCAATACCTTAGTCCCAGGCATTTTTAGCTTTTCAAGCCCAACAATAACGCCCAAAAGTTCCATTCGGTTGTTGGTTGTGAGTCTAAATCCTTCAAAAAATTCACGTTGATAGGGCTTTCCTACCCATTCCATCACCACACCGTAGCCACCAGGCCCGGGGTTTCCAATAGCCGCTCCATCTGTATAAATATGTACTTCGAAATCCATTTTCTAAAAGTTAAGAATTAAAATAACCTGTTACATCAAACAAATACTTTTGGTTAAATTCTATCAAAAACTATAAAGTTTCTTTCAGCCAACGATAAAATTCGTTTTGCCAAACTTGTGCGTTTTGTGGCTTCAATACCCAATGATTTTCGTCTGGAAAATACAAAAAACGGCTTTTTATACCTCGTAATTGTGCCGCCTGAAATGCTTCTTGTGCTTGACCAATTGGCACCCGAAAATCATTCCCTCCCTGTATAATTAAAATGGGCTTGTTCCATTTTTCGACAAAATTTATTGGATTGAATGTTGTATAAGAACGTTGAGCCGTTGGATTGTCTTTTTCCCAATAAGGGCCGCCAAAATCCCAATTGTTAAAAAAAACTTCTTCTGTCGTGCCATACATCGATTGGGTATTGAAAACGCCATCATGAGCAATAAAAGTTTTGAAACGATTGTTGTGAATACCTGCCAAATAAAACACCGAATATCCGCCATAACTTGCACCAACACAGCCAATTCTGGTGGGGTCAACATAGCTTTCTTTAGCAACATCGTCGATTGCAGACAGATAATCAAGCATCACCTGACCGCCCCAATCTTTGCTGATTTGCTCATTCCATGCTTCACCATGACCAGGCATTCCACGACGGTTTGGCGCTACAACCACATAGCCGTTTGCGGCCATAAGCTGAAAATTCCATCTGAATGAATAAAATTGTGTCAAAGCAGATTGTGGCCCTCCTTGACAATACAACAAGGTTGGATATTTTTTGGTAGCGTCAAAGTTTGGAGGCAAAATAACCCAAACCAACATTTTTTTGCCATCGGTTGTGGTGACGAATTTTTTTTCTATCTTGCTCAAAGAGAGATTTTTATATATTTCGGTGTTGGTATTTGTAAGCTGTCTCCAGGTTTTTTTGGTCAAGTTAGAGGCATATATTTCGGCAGCATGGTTCATATCGGTTCGGGTAACCAAGAATTGATCGCCAGAAATACCTATCAAACTTGCCACGTCAAAATCGCCAAATGTAAGCTGCTCTACATGTGGCAACTTTCTTGTCATTCCCGGAAAATCAACTTCAAAAAGTTGAATTGTTCCATCAATTGGTGCCTGAAAATAAACTTTTTTACCATCTTGACTCCACATATAGCTTTCTACGGTACCATCCCAATAAGCGGTTAAATTCATTTTTTGACCCATAAAATCAACAATAATATCGTTTTTATCAGATTCATAACCGTCATTTTTCATTTGCAAATACGTCAAATTTCCAGTTGGCGAAAACTGTGGTGCCACATCATAACCCATATTTTCCGGTGTTCTGTTGATGGTTTCGCCTGTTTCGAGCTTGTATTCAAAAATATCAGTGTTGGTAGAAATCGCATAAGCCGTTCCTGCCTTTTTTTTGCAAACATACAGGATGCTCTTGCCATCAGGCGACCAAATATAGTCTTCGTCGCCACCTGAAGGTTTTTGTGGACTATCAAAATTTTGACCGGTTAAAATGTCAACCCCAACTGCGTTTTCATTATTTTCTTTAAAAAAAACATGGTTATATTTACCTTCGTTCCAAGTGTCCCAATGCCGATAATCAAGCCCGTCATAGATTTGAGCATTTGCATTTTGTAGATTTGGATAAAAATCTTTGCCCAATACTTTGTCTATTTTCACCTCTTCGTGATACAAAATATATTTGCCATCGGGCGAAATATTTTTATCCGTCAACAATGATTGATAATCCGTAATTTCAGTTGCTTCTCCTCCTTTTATTGGAATAGAAAAATATTTTGAACTCGATTTGTTTTCCGCCACAGATGGATATGC
Organism: Bacteroidota bacterium; assembly: GCA_043748255.1. Classification (GTDB taxonomy): domain Bacteria; phylum Bacteroidota; class Bacteroidia; order Flavobacteriales; family Flavobacteriaceae; genus Flavobacterium. The sequence goes on along the minus strand of JAYTNQ010000287.1, from coordinate 383 downwards.
CACTTTATAAACGATTTGATTTTTGTCTTTAGAAATTCCTAAAACAGAAATTCTACCCAATTTCCAGAGCAATTCTGGCGTCATTACTTGCTGTGCTTGCGTGTTTAATCCCATTATGATTACGATTAAGGCTATTGTTTTTTTCATTTTTTTATATAATAAAATTTTTCGTTCCAAATTTAATCCTTTTCTTCCAAACTATTCCACCCTCTTGCACGCAATTCAATTTTGGTATTGGCTCTTGTAATCAGGTGAATACCTTCGCTGGGTTGTGTCATGTGACCAATAATGGTAAAATTTGGGTTTCCTTTTATTTTTTCAAAATCAGCCATCGCAATCGTAAAAAGCAATTCATAATCCTCGCCTCCATTGATGGCAACCGT
>JAYTNQ010000286.1:0-3557 GCA_043748255.1 Bacteroidota bacterium | reverse complement strand
TTTTTATAGCAAAATCTGTTATTTTTGCCACACAAATTGTCGTATTCAAAGTTTATTTACACACCAAAAAATGCACACCATATACCAATATCAAGAATTTATTTCGGATTATTTGCTAGCAGAAAGCCACAGCAAAGAACCCAAAAATTTGTATGACCCAATTGCCTATATTTTGAATTTAGGAGGCAAACGCATTCGGCCTGTTTTGACATTAATGACCGCCGAAATTTTTGATTGTAATTACCAAACAGCCCTTCCGGCGGCATTGGCGGTAGAGGTTTTTCACAATTTTTCGTTAGTGCATGACGATATTATGGATGCTGCGCCACTGCGACGCGGCAATCAAACGGTGCACGAAAAATGGAATACAAATACCGCAATTTTGTCTGGCGATGCCATGCTCATTTTGGCTTATCAATATTTTGAAAAGTATGAAGCCAATGTTTTTCAGGCTTTAGCCAAATTGTTTGGAAAAACGGCTATCGAAGTGTGTGAAGGGCAGCAGTGGGACGTTGATTTTGAAACCCGTGACGATGTTTTGATCCCGGAGTATCTAAAAATGATTCAATGCAAAACAGCCGTTTTGGTTGCTGCAGCAATGAAAATGGGCGCAATTGTAGCCCAAACCACTCCAAAAAATGCTGATTTAATGTATGATTTTGGTCTTAATCTTGGCCTTGCCTTTCAGCTTCAAGACGATTTTTTGGACGCTTTTGGCAATCCAAAAACTTTTGGAAAACAAGTAGGCGGCGACATTATCGAAAACAAAAAAACATATCTCTATCTCAAGGCACTCGAATTTGCAAACCCCATCCAAAAGGCGCAATTGCAGCAACTTTTTTCGATTCATCTAACAGAAAACGAAGCCAAAATTGAAGCCGTAAAAGCCATTTTTGAAGCGACAGGTGCTGCAAAAGCAACCCAAAATGCTATTCAAGAATATACTTTAAAAGCTTTTGAGACTCTTTCTGAAATCAATATTGATGTCGAAAAAAAGCAAATTTTGCATTCTTTTGGCGAAAATTTGATGGGTCGAAAAGTTTAATTTTTTTAAATTTAATCCAATAAAATGTTTGTAGTCCCAAAATCTGTTGATGTATTGTTGCTTGAAGCACAAAATGATTTTTTGTACACCAAACTAATCGAACAAATTAACAAAGATTTTAACCTGAGCAACGAAGCGGTCGATTTGCCTATTAATTTGCTGCCAGACCAGCTCAAATTGCAGCTACAAAACAAAATATACGGGCTTATCAACTACAAATTTACGGAATATTTGAACCTTCTTTATATTATTGATGTTCCCGAGGATGAGGTCAAGAAACTGGACGGGTCAGATTTGATATCACTTTCGGAACAAATGGTTTTTTTGATTCTAAAACGTGAATGGATGAAAGTTTGGTTCCGAAATAACTATTAAAACTCTTTGATTAAGCACAAATTTATTTTTTTTTTGGAGCACAGCATCCGTCTCGCACAGCACTCGTCCCGCTTTTGGCTATATCTTTTTGTTTTTTCTGAAAAAGAATAACAAAAAGGATGCCGCCTCAATCGGGGCTATTAAAGACCTATAGGGTTTTGCAAAAACAAAATTGCAGAAACTCCCATTGCTGCATCTCTTGTAGGTCTATTGAAATATATGGTTTTATAAATACAAAACGTCTTGCAGCGACAAGCGTGAGGGCAAAGGCGGAGCTCTTTTTGGGCTGGCGTTTTTCAGCCAGGCCAAAAAAGCGGGAGCCGGAGACCGACCCGAAGGGACACGCCCAAATAGAAAATGTTTATAGATTTATAATTCGTTTTTGCAGATTGCTTTTGATAGCTAATTCAATGATTTTCATTACATTAACACCGTCTTGTGCGGTTACTGGAAGTGGTTTGTTTTGGTTAATTGCGGCGGCTAGCTGGTCAAAAAATGCCATATAGTTGCCTGAAAGGGTTTTGATTTTGTGGTTGATAATTTGGGTACCAATTTGGGTATGCAAATGTCCTTTGTCTTTGTGGTTTTCTATACCCCAGTTGGGTTGGTTTGGTTTTTGACCCAGTTTTAGATGGGTTTCTTGGAGGTCGCCACGGGGCTTCAAGAAAGAGCCGTTTTTGCCGTGTAAAATATAGGATGGAATGGGTTGTCGCACAAAGAAACCTGATTTGAGTCGAACTCTTAAATTGCTATAAATCAATAGAATATCGATATAATCATCTACCTGTGTTTGATGACGTGTGTGGCGAATATCTGCAAATAGGGCAGAGGGCATGCCAAACAAATGCAGTGCTTGATCGATAAGGTGTGGCCCTAAATCTTTGAGTATTCCGGCGCCATTTGTGAGGATTTCTTTGTGTGTTTTTGGGTTCAGATTGGGGTTGTAGCGGTCAAAATGAAATTCGGCCTCGATGATGTCGCCCAATTTGCCTGATTTTAGTATTTTTGCTACGGTTTTAAAATCGCTATCCCAACGGCGATTTTGAAATATTGTCAATTTGAGTTGTTTTTTTTGGGCTAATTTTTGCAAAAACAGGGCTTCTTTGTGCGTTGTTGTAAATGCTTTTTCGACTACTATATGTTTGCCTGCTTCTAATGCTTTTTTTGCAAATTCAAAGTGGGTTTGTGTAGGTGTATTGATGATGACAAGATCAATATTTGTGGCCAATAATGCTTCTAATGTTTCAAAACTTTGGGTGTTTGGATAGTCGTTCTGTATGTTTTTGGTGGTTCGTTCCCAGGCTCCAACGAGCTCATAGTTTGGATTTATATCCAAAAAGGGGGCGTGAAAAACTTTTCCAGACATTCCGTAGGCGAGTAGAGCGGTTTTTATTTTTGGCATCATTTTAGATTAGAACGTAAAGATAAATGTTTTTTTTTAAATCAAGGTTGACAATAATTAACAAAGTTTTAAATTCTTACTAAAAAATATTAAGCAGAAATAGTTACTTTTGTCGATTATAAATTAAAAAAAATACATGATACAATTAGCACAAATACTTTTTATACTATCTATATTGGTGATATTACATGAGTTGGGTCATTATCTGACTGCCAAAATGTTTAAGGTTCGTGTAGAAAAGTTTTATCTTTTTATGGATGCTGGTTTTTCATTATTTAAAAAGAAAATTGGTGATACAGAGTGGGGTATTGGCTGGTTGCCTATTGGTGGTTATGTAAAACTCTCTGGAATGATAGACGAGAGTATGGATATGGAACAAATGAACCAACCGGCTCAGCCTTGGGAATTTCGGGCAAAACCGGCTTGGCAACGGCTTATTATCATGTTGGGAGGCATTATTGTAAATTTGCTTTTGGCATGGTTTTTATATGTAGTGGTTTATACAACCTATGGTCAAAAATATGTTTCGACAAGCATTATTCAACAAAACGGATTATCGTTTGGAAAAGCGGGTTTGAATGCTGGTTTTGAAAATGGCGACAAAATTTTGAGTGTTGATGGGCAACATCAACCTCGTTTTAACAGAATGGTCTTAGATATTTTGTTGGGAGATCGCGTTGTGGTTGACAGAAATGGGAGTGAGAAAACCCTAATTTTGACGGATGCACAAAAAGG
>JAYTNQ010000285.1:0-1276 GCA_043748255.1 Bacteroidota bacterium | reverse complement strand
CATTTTTGGCTATAAAAGCTATTTTTTGATCCTTGTTGATTCCAAACGAAATATTTTCAAAAAGGGTTCGTTCGCCAAAGGATTTCGAGATATTTTCTACGGATAAGTAATTCACAGTATATTTTATTATTTTTTGCAAAAATAGGTTATTTTAAACAAAATTTAGTATAACAATCAAGAGCAGTTTTTTATTTTTTTAGAAATAAAAACCAAAAAACCTGCTTTTTTTGCTATTTTTGTATTTTAAATAAGCATTGTAAGCACCACAATTATACCCTTTTTTATGACACTATTTACTTCAGAAATCATCCAACAATTAACACAAATAGTAGGGGCAAATATGATTTTTTGGGATTTAGAAACCCGTCAAAAATATGGTCATGACGAGACCGAAGATTTTGTGTTTCCGCCAGCGGTGGTCATCAAGCCAGCAAGCACTGCCGAAATTTCTGACATTCTAAAAGTCGCATTTGAGCATCAAATTCCGGTTACCGCAATTGGCGGACAAACCGGTTTGAGTGGCGGCGCATTATGTATTTTTCAAGGAATTGGACTATCGATGGTTCGCCTGAATCGCATTTTAGAAATAGACCAAAATAATCTACAAATCACCGTAGAACCTGCCGTTATAACCCAAGTTTTGCGAGAAGCAGTAGCCCAAAAAGGACTTTTTTATCCTCCCGACCCTAGCAGTCAAGGCAGCTGTTGGATTGGAGGCAATGTAGCCGAAAATGCAGGCGGCGCACGTGCCCTCAAATATGGTGTTACCAAAGATTATGTGCTCAATCTTGAAGTAGTTTTGGCCAATGGCGAAGTGATTTGGACAGGCGCCAACACCCTAAAAAACAGCACCGGATACAACCTTACACAACTCATGGTGGGCAGTGAAGGCACCCTTGGCATCATCACCAAAATTGTCCTCAAATTGTTGCCCCAAAACAAATTTAATGTTCTGATGCTGGTGCCGTTTTTTGACGCAAACGAAGCCTGCCAAGCCGTTTCTGCCATTTTTAGAGCTGGTATTGTGCCGAGCGCATTAGAATTTATGGAGCGTGACGCAATCGACTGGAGTCTCAAGTTTGTAGCAGGAATTGCGATAGATGTAAAACCCAACGTACAAGCGCATTTGTTGGTCGAAGTAGATGGAAATTATCCCGAAATATTAATGCAAGAGGCCGAAAAAATATTGGCAGTTGTCGAAAATTTTCAAATAGACGAGGTGCTTTTTGCCGATACCGAAGACCAAAAAAATGCCCTCTGGAAAATGCGTCGATCC
>JAYTNQ010000284.1:0-3561 GCA_043748255.1 Bacteroidota bacterium | reverse complement strand
CTTTTTTTACCAAAAATCAAATCCCACTTTTATTGATTATTACTATCGGAATTTCGTTTTGGACTTTAAAAACATATATTGGTCTTGGAAATGCTGGAAATCTCACCATGTTTAGCAATATTTTGACAGAAAAAACCAGAAGTAATCATTTTTTTTTAGACACTAAAAATACAAAATTATTTGATTTTGAAGAAGACAACATTATGATTTTGAAACTTCACGACACCCTAAATCGAGTTGGGTTGAAAGGTTTTAAGATTCCAAAAATCGAGTTTGAGGTTTTGGTACATGAGTGGTCAGAAAAATACCAACTTTGCCCGCTAAATGCTGTTTTGGTTTATCAAAACGACACTATTGTTATTCCGGATCTTAAAAATTCGAGATTTAATCAGTCAAAATGGTGGTGGAAATTTGTTGTTTTTAGAAAAATTCAACCCGAAGGAGCCAATAATTGTTATTGGTAGCGTTATTAATTATCTCCAAAAAAGCAACCAATTTTTGGCATGAATCATCACTTTTGGGTTAATTAGAATGATACAAAATACACCTGCAACGATAAGGGTTTTGAGCAAATTATGCAACCTCAAAAAGGCTTCTTTTTTGTTTGATTGCCAAAGTAAATACAAAAAAACAACTAGTATCATCATGCAACCATAAAAATAACTATCCATAAAACCAACATCATATAATTCTATCAAAACATAAACCGGAAAAATTGTTAGTATGGTTATCAGCGTAATAGTTTTTTTTGAAATTAATTCCCCATATATTATTGGTACAGTGGTGTATCCATTTGCCAAATCGCCTTTGATGTTTTCTAAATCTTTGATCATTTCTCGAACCAAAAGCAGTAGGTACAAGAAAGTTGCATGGGCAGAAATGACAATCATTTTTTGTTTGTAAATTTCGATTTCGTCAAACGGCATTTTAATATAAAAATAAAGTAAAATGGCAAAAAACGGCAAAATAGCCATCATTGCTGCCATTAAATTTCCAATGACAGCTTTTCTTTTTATTTTGTGAGAATACAACCAAATCATGAAAATATAAACAGAAAAATACAAAAATGCTCTCCACGAAACCATAAAAGCCAAGAAAACGGCTGTAAAATTCAAACAAAAATATACGTTCAGCTTTGTCTTTTGACTTACTAATCTGTCTAAAACTGATTTGTTTGGTCGGTTTATTAAATCTTTTTTGTGGTCATAAAAATTATTGATAATATATCCTGATGCTATTGCAATTGAGGATGCCAACACTATCAAAAACAAATTAAAATCCAAAAAAACGTTCAAAGCGCGTTGCTCTGGAGCAAGTATAAATACCGCCGAAAAGTATTGTGCCAAAATAATAATCGGAATATTATAACCACGAATCACCGAGAACAAACCCACGATTTTCATAAAAATTAGTTTGTTTTTTCTGCTTAACATGATTTTTTTTCTTCAAAAAGTGGCGTTAAAACTGATAAACAACTTCTAATTTATAATCTTTGAGCGACAATTTTGCCCGGTCTAAATCTTGTGTAAAACCCAAAATATACCCACCTCCGCCAGATCCACAGAGTTTCAAATAATAATCGTTGGTATCAATCCCGTTTTGCCATAGGATATGAAAAGCTTCGGGAATCATCGGTTTGAAATGGCTCAAAACCACTTTGGATAATTTTTTGGTGTTCAAAAACAATGATTTGATGTCGCCACCCAAAAAATCAACTACGCAGGCATCTGTATGCTTTATAAACTGAGATTTTAACATTCGGCGAAAGCCTTGATTTTTCAAATTCTCCATAAAAATGCTAACCATCGGGGCAGTTTCGCCAACAATACCAGAATCTAAAAGAAAAACGGCTGCCTTTCCAGTCATGCTTTGGGTTGGAATGCCCGTTGCTTCAATATTGTCTTTAGAATTTATCAAAATTGGCAAACTCAAATAGCTGTTTAACGGGTCGAGCCCTGAACTTTTGCCATGAAAAAAACTTTCCATCACAGAAAAAATGCTTTTGAGTTGAAGCAGTTTTTCTCGGTTCAAATTTTCGAGAACCGTTATTTTGTCAAGTGCATATTTGTCATAAATCGCAGCTACAAGTGCACCGCTACTGCCTACTCCATACCCTTGCGGAATGCTGGAATCAAAGTACATACCGTTATCGACATCGGATTGAAGGGTTTCTAAATCGAAAGCCAAAATTGAATTTGTTAATGAAATTTCTTTCAAATAACCTACAAAACGTTTTAAATTTTGATTTGATTTTACGGATTCTTCAGACGAATTCTTGTCGGATTTTAGCGCACCGTTATAAAAATTATAAGGAATAGACAATCCTTTTGAATCACGAATAATGCCATATTCGCCAAAAAGTAATATTTTTGAATAAAATAATGGTCCTTTCATAGGTGCTGTTTTGTTGTTTTTTAAAATATAAATTCACTGCCGATTCCAATTTCATCACAAATATAGGAACCATTTTGACAAAAGCCAACTAATTTGTCTTTAATAAATGCTAAAACTTTTTCGCTTTCGCTTTTTGGATACAAAAGATGCACATTTGCGCCTGCGTCGAGCGTAAAACAAAGTGGTGTTTGTGTTTGATTTCTAAATTCCCAAACGGCGTTTATAATCGACAATGTATTGGGTTTCATCAATATAAAATAAGGCATCGAGGTCATCATCATGGCATGCAATGTTAATGCTTCGCGCTCTACAATGTCAATAAATGCTGATAAATCGCCAGTATTTAGTGCTTTTTTTAGATTCGAAATTTGCTCATGTGCTTGTTCAAACCGCCTTTCGGCAAAAGGATGACCAACCATTAACTCATGACCAAGACTGCTCGAAACTTGTTTTTCACCTTTGTCAACCAGCAATATGCAATCTTGAAAATCTCCAAAAATAGGATGAATATGTTCGTCTATCGATTTTCCAAAAAAATCTGAACTTCCTTCAATTTCGGCATGATTGCCCCAAACGATTACTTTTTTTTGAACACTTCTACAGGCACTTCCAGATCCCAAACGAGCCAAAAACGATGCTTTTTGATAAAAATAATCGTCACTCATTGTTGGATTTATGGTTTTTTCCAAACTCATAATTGTCATTGAAAGTGCTGCCATAGCAGATGCCGATGAAGCGATTCCGGAGCTGTGTGGAAAAGTATTTTGGGTATCGATTTTAAAATGAAAATCATTTAAAAAACAGCAATATGGTTCTATTTTTTCAAAAAACTGTTGTATTTTAGTGTCAAATTCTGGCTTTGGCGAACCTTCAAACAAAAATTCAAACGTCAGCTGGGTTTGATTTTCTTTTTTTGAAAAAAAAAGCGAAGTGATTGTTTTACAGTTTTTTAGCGTAAAACTTAATGAGGGATTTGCCGGAATCTGATTTTTCTTTTTGCCCCAATATTTTACTAATGCTATATTGCTTGGAGCACTCCAACAAAATTTTCCTGTAAGGATTTGGTGGTTTGTTTTTTTAAATATAAAATCCTTTTCTGTAATCATGCCAAAAAAATTTTCAACAAAGGTACAAATTTATTGAGGCAAATTTATTTGGTTTCTCAAA
>JAYTNQ010000283.1:0-21773 GCA_043748255.1 Bacteroidota bacterium | reverse complement strand
GATGCAAAATAACATTGACTTCTTTAGCATTCAACAAAATTTTTTGTCCCATCAATACAAGATTTGAACCGCAAACATACAAATTTCAAACCAAATTTACAAAATTTTTTTTCCTTTGGGCGTGCCCTTTCAGGTCGGTCTCCAGCTCCCGCTTCCCTAAAAAACGGGAGAGCTCCGCCTCCGCCCTCACGCCGTGATAACAAATACGCAACAAAACAAAAAAAAGAAGCCAAAAGGCTTCTCGAAATATTATACCAAAAAAATATGACACCGCCTTAATTCTGGACGCTCTTTTATAAACACAATCAACCAAGCAACCAGCTTTTCAACCTCATAAGGCAACAAAACTTTCATCGCTTTCTCAACCTCTTTACAAAATAGATTAGGATCAAAACTAACTTTCTCTAGAATCTGTTTTGTATATAAAAACATCGTTTTTTTCATAAAACAAAATATTAAAAATTAAAAACAAACAAAATTAATTCAAAAACAAAATTAAAAAAAACAAAAACACAATATATTTTCAACAAAAACAATAAACAACAAAACATAAATAAAGCCAAATATCAATAACGCAGAAACCGATTAAATAGTATAAAAAATGATAAAAAAAAACAAAAAGAAATAGTAACAATCAAAGTCAAAAAAAAAAACAAAAAATAAGACCAAAAAAAACCCTTTGAAAACGAATTTCAAAGGGTAAAATATTACCGTAGCGAGGACGGGAGTTGAACCCGTGACCTCAGGGTTATGAATCCTGCGCTCTAACCATCTGAGCTACCTCGCCAAGGTTTTTTGTGCGGGTGCAAATATAAAAATATATTTGTAGGATAGCAACTAATTTTGGATAAAAAATATTTTTTATGAAATTTGAATTTTATTCAATAATAATCTATATATTTCCAAAAAATTTGGTGTTCAATGGAAGTAAAAGTAAAATATGAATTAGAATTCCCGATCAACTCGTCACCGCAGCTGCTTTTTCAATATATTTCGACTCCATCGGGCTTGTCTGAATGGTTTGCGGATAATGTGAATGCGCGTGGGGATTATTATACCTTTATTTGGGATGATTCTGAAGAAAAGGCGCGTGTGAGCTCGAAAAAAGCGAATGAAAAAATTAAATTTCATTGGATTGATGAGAATGAGATTGAGACAGATTATTATTGTGAGTTGAAAATAATTGAGGACGAGATTACAAAAGATGTGTCGATTGTGATTATTGATTTTGCACCAGAAAAGGATTTGCGTGAGGCAGAACGGATTTGGGAAAATCAGGTTATGGACTTAAAACACATTATTGGTGCGGTCTAAAATGATTTTTAGTTTATATTTGCCCTAAATTTTAGGGCTTTTTTTATGGTAAATTTTAATGGAAATTTGGTTGAAAATGCGGAAGATATTTTGCATGACAATCGTGCTGTTTTGTATGGCGATGCTGTTTTTGAAACAATTAAAGTTGTAGATTATAGCGTGCTTTTTTTGGAGGATCATTATTTTCGATTGATGTCATCGATGCGGATTCTGAGAATGGAAATTCCGATGAATTTTACGATGGAGTTTTTTGAAGAACAACTTTTAAAGACAGCTAATGCCAGTGGTTGCGTGGTTTCAGGACGTATTAGATGTACTGTTTTTAGAAACTCTGGCGGATTGTATCTTCCAAAAACCAACGAGATTTCGTATTTGATTGCTGCGATTTTTGTTGAAAAAAAGGCATATTTTTTGAACAAAAATATTTTTGAAATTGAATTATTCAAAGATTTTTTTGTGTCAAAGCAGTTGCTTTCAACGGTTAAAACCACAAACAAGTTGGTCCCAATTTTGGGTAGTATTTTTGCTTCGGAAAATGGGTTTGATGGTTGTTTGTTGTTAAATGAAAACAAAAATGTTGTGGAGATGCTGAATGGTAATATTTTTATGTTAATGGGCAATAAATTAATTACTCCGCCAATTTCTGAAGGTTGTTTGAATGGAATTATGCGCAAAAAAGTGATGGCCATCGCCAAAAAAAGGACAGATTTGGAGGTTTTGGAGCAGGTTATTTCGCCATTTGATCTCCAAAAGGCTGACGAATTATTTTTTACGAATGTTATTTTGGGTATTCAACCAATTACAAAATACCGCAAAAAAGAGTTTTTGAGTACATTTTCGGCTATGTTGATAGCAGATTTGAATCAGGATTTGGGTTTAATTTAAGGCTGGATTTTCGGGGGCATTGGCCCAAATAAGGTATTCGCCACCCAATTGGTTTAGTTTTTCTTTCCAAAAATTAGAGGGTGACTGTTCGAGAAGTTCATTTTTGTCATCATTTGAAGAGATTACCCATGCTTTTCCAGCAATTTCGTTTTCTAATTGTTGGGTTTCCCATCCTGTATATCCCAAAAAAAAGCGAATGTTTTTGTAGCTTATTTTTCCTGAATTGAGTAGTTTTTTGGTGATTTCGAAGTTGCCACCCCAAAAAATGCCGTCGGCTATTTCTATACTATTGGGGATCAAATCTGGTTCTGTATGGATAAAATATAAGTTGTCTTGCTCTACGGGACCACCGTTATATACCCGATAATCTACAAAAACATCTGGCAACAAATCATTTATGGTATATTTGAGAGGTTTGTTCAAAATAAAACCTACTCCCCCTTGTGGGTTAAAATCTGCTAACAAAATTACAGTTCGATTGAACGATATATCGCCAATAATGGAAGGTTCTGCAATGAGCAACTGACCTTTTTGGAGTTTTTCTGAAGTCATCTTACAAATTTTTATATAAATGTAAGAAATTATTTTCAAATCAAAAAAATATTAACAAAAAAAAACCTCCAAAACGGAGGTTTTTATGTTTTAATTGTAAAAATTACTTAACGCCACCTTCTAATTCAGCACCCGCTTTGAATTTAACAACTTTTTTGGCTGCTATTTTGATGGTAGCACCTGTTTGTGGATTTCTTCCATCTCTTGCAGCTCTGTCTGAAACTGACCAAGATCCGAATCCTACTAATGAAACTCTTCCGCCACCTTTTAAAGTGCTTGCAACATTTCCTAAAAATGAGTCTAATGCCAATTTTGCAGCTGCTTTTGAAACTCCTGCGTCTGCAGCCATAGCATCGATTAATTCTGATTTGTTCATAATAATTTGTATTAATTGTTGGTTAAAAATAACATTGTTGTAACAAATTTAGTGGGTTTTACTTACTATGCAAGCATATAATCAATATTTAACCTTTTTTGTTAATAAGTAGTCTTGTTTGTTGACAACTGTATAGTTTTTATAACAATAAATAAGATTTTTAATACAAAAAAAAATGTTATACAACGATTTCGTAAGCCGAAAAATCAAATCCATTTAGGAGTTCAAAGGCTTTCATTTTCTTTTTGCCAGGCATTTGCAAACACAAAATTTGAACAAATCCGTCGCTTACTGCAATATTTATTGTTTTTTTGGTTGTCGAAATCGTTCCAATTTCAAATTGATGTGTTGCTTTTTCAAAACTTGTTTCAAATATTTTTATGGTATATTGTTCTAAATTGTTTTTTAAATAACACCATGCCGCAGGATAAGGCGAAAGCCCACGAACAAAATTATGAATCCTAATTCCATCTAAATTCCAATTGATTTTTGTATTTTCTTTTGACAATTTTGGCGCTGCCAAAAGCTGGGTGTTTTCTGCCTGTATTGTGGTATGAACGGCTTGGTTTTGAATTAATTTTAAAGTTTCAATTACTGTTTCGGCACCTATAATCATCAACTTGTCATGTAGATTTTCGAGGTTTTCTTGTGGCAAAATAGGCGTTTCTGTTTGCAAAATTATTGCGCCAGTATCTATTTTATCGTCTATAAAAAAAGTGGTAACTCCAGTTTTTTGATCACCATTGATAATCGCCCAATTGATTGGTGCGGCTCCTCGATATTGTGGCAAAAGCGAGGCGTGTAGGTTGAAAGTTCCAAAATCTGGCATCGACCAAACTTGTTTTGGCAACATTCTAAAGGCTACTACTATTTGTAAATTGGCATTTAGGTTTTTAAGATCTTGCAAAAAGGTGTCATCTTTTAAATTTGTTGGCTGCAAAATAGGCAAATTTTTGCCAATTGCATACTCTTTGACAGCCGAATATTTCAGTTGTTGCCCGCGTCCAGAAGGTTTGTCTGGAGCCGTAATCACTGCTACAACATCGATTTCTTTTTTGATAATAGCATCCAAGATTCCTACTGCAAATTCTGGAGTTCCCATAAAAATAATACGCAAATTTTTCATGATTTTTTGATGGTATATTGATTTTTTTGATTGATGGTAATCAAATTATTTTCGAGCAAATGCTGAATGGCAAAGATAACCTCTTGCGATGGTTTTTTTGTAAAATATTGAATTTCTCGTGAATTAAAATCGCTTTTTTGTAGCATTTCCAAAATGACAACAGCAAGTTTATCAGTTTCAAAATTTTCAGCTTTTGAAGTAATACAGTTGGAGCAGATGCCACAATTTTGTAATTTTTCTTCGCCAAAATATTCTAAGATTAAATTACTTTTACAACTATTTGTGTTGTTTATATATTCTAAAACAGCATGAAATTGTTCTTTTTTAAGATTATTTTGATTTTCCAAATGCTTCGAAACCCGATTGATCGTTCGCTCATCATCACGAATTTCGTTAAAAAGAATCGTAGCATCGTTGTTTTTGGACGAATATTCTATCATTTCTTTTTGTTTTAATTGTTCTAAAACTGCTTCAACCTCTTGCTCAGAATGTGCTGTTTTCTTGGCAATAGCCGTCAAGTTTATCGCTGTTGAAACCTCATAAATACCTGAATATTGCCTCAAAATTGCTAAAATAATGGGTTCAGATTTGGGGTTCAAACTCATAAATCGAATTACTTCTTTTGACGAAATTATAAATTTAACCATCACTTTTTCTGAAAATTCTTGACTCAAACTCAAAATGCCTTGCCTGTCCAAAAATTGAATTGCAGCAAAGGTTTTCAATACAGGAAAATTATATTTAATACAGAATTGATTCAAATTTAACGAAAATATTTCGTTAAAACCCTCGTTATATGCAATTTGCAAATAATTACACAATTTGATATACATCGTAGTCAAAAATGATTTTTCGGGCAAATTATAAATAAATTGATGATTTGCTTGCAAAATATCCGAACTATTGGTTAGCAAAATCGCATAAGATTTTTCTCCATTTCTTCCGGCTCTACCAGCTTCTTGATAATAATTTTCAATGTTTTCTGGCAATTGAACATGGATTACAGTTTTTACATTTGCCTTGTCTATACCCATACCAAACGCAGATGTTGCAACAATCACTTGCGCAGATTCCGTCATCCAAAGTTGCATGTTTTTGTTTTTTTCTTTTAGAGATAAACCACCGTGATAAAAAGTTGATTTGAAACCTAATGCTTCCAAATGCGAAGCATAATCGTGACAAGATTTTCTATTTCTTACATATATAATAGACGGTTGCTGGTTTTTGGTTAATATCTGTCTTATTTTTTCTAATTTATCTTGCGTTTCCACCACCATATAAGCAATGTTTTTGCGCAAAAAAGACTGCTCAAAAAATATAGGATTTTGCAAACCAAGTTGTTTAACGATATCTACTTGCACACGCTTTGTGGCAGATGCGGTTAAGGCGATAAATGGAATTTGTGGAAAATGGGTTTTTAGATTGGCAATCTTCAAGTATGCCGGTCGAAAATCGTGCCCCCACTGCGATACACAATGTGCTTCATCTATGGCAATCGCATTTATAGGCAAATCTTTTATGCGCTCCAGGATCCAATCTGTTTGCAAACGCTCTGGCGAAACATATAAAAATTTGTAATTTCCAAATTTACAATTGTCCAAAAGATCACTTATCTCATTAGTATTCACACCTCCTATAATAGCAAGTGCCTTGATGTCAATTTTTTGCAAGTTAGCAACTTGATCTTTCATTAAGGCTATCAATGGCGAAATTACCAAACAAATGCCCGCTGTCATCAATGCCGGAATTTGAAAACATATTGATTTTCCACCACCTGTTGGCATCAATACGAAACTATCTTTTTTGTCTAAAACACACTGAATTGCATCGGCTTGTATAGTTCTAAAAGCCTTGTGCTTCCAATGTTTTTGCAATAAATCTAAAGCAGATTCCATAGCTTTGAAGTAGTTTGAATTTATAAATACAGAGTTTTCAAAATAAAATCAATACGGTTTTTTATAGTATCCTTTGGAACTTCAATCATCTGATAATCAAATTTTTGATATGTTTCAATTAAATGTTTGTGAATGATTTTGGCTTGTTCAAAATTTTCATATCGCGCTTCATCACTTACATAAATTTCTTGCCATGGAGGCAGCAAAAAAATATGGTCATATCGGTTTTCTTGACAGGCTTTAGTGAAATTTGGAGGATATATATCGCCAATAAAATCCATATAAGCAAGGACATCTGGAATTCCCCGATCAATAAAAACAACCTCAAACGGCTCTTTTTTTGCATCTTCAAATTGTTTTTCCCTTCCTGCTAAAAGTAGTTGACTGAAAAGTAAAGGCTGCTGCAAAAAAAGTTGTTCAATTCCCCTTTTTTGCGCCTCGTGTGTCACCTGACGTGAAATTTCTGGATAGCAACAAAATCCATTTTCTATCAGACCATCTATAATTGAAGTCTTTCCAGAGCCAGGGCCGCCAATAATAACTACTGTTTTTGTTTGCATTTAAGGTATTTAAAATTCAAAAAAATCTATTTTCGAGGACATTTTGACATGGCAACGGCAATTTCATTTGATGTATGATTTTCTAATTTTTCTAATTCTAAAATGATATTTTGATGGTTTTTGTCGTCACGGTTTTGCGACAATTTTTTGACGGCTTGAATTTCGGTAATCACGATTTCAAAACCAATAATTCCTCGAATTTGAAGCATCGTTTTTTTTGTAAAACCTGCTACACTTACTGGGTTGATTGATTGTTTCTCATAAGTATCAACCAATGTAGTAAGTGTTTTCAAAGTGTTGTTTTCGTCCAAAATTCTAATATTTCCATATACGTGTACGGCCAAATAATTCCAAGTAGGGACATTTTCATGGTCATACCAAGAGGATGAAATATAAGAATGGGGACCAGAAAAAACAACCAACACTTTTGTATCAGATTCAAAACTATGCCACTGTGGATTTTCTTTGGCTATATGACCGTGCAACACTTTTTGTCCCTCGCTGTTGATGTCTAAAACCAATGGAATATGTGTCGCCCATGGCATTTTGTTAACTTGACTCACCAAAATACCAAAGCTATTTTCATGCAAAAAAGATTCAATTTCTTCTTGATTTTCGTTAAGATATAAATCAGGTATATACATTTTTAATGAAATTTTTAATAAATATTGACTTCAGTTTCTATTTTGATACCAAAAATTTGAAAAACAGTTTGTTGAATGTTTTTTGAAATTGTTAAGATCTCTTTGCCAGTTGCCCCGCCATAGTTAACCAAAACCAAAGCTTGCTTTTCATGAATACCTGCATTTCCAAAACGCTTTCCTTTGAAACCAGCTTGTTCAATAAGCCAGCCCGCAGGCACTTTTACATGTTTTACGTCGATTTCAAAATATTTAATATCGGGAAATTTCAGTTTTATTTGATCCAAATCTTGCTTCAAAATAATAGGATTTTTAAAAAAACTGCCGCAATTTCCCAACACTTTCGGATCTGGAAGTTTGCTGCTTCGAATGGCAATAACCGCATTGCTAACCTCAATTAATGTTGGCGATTTTATATTTTGCAAAAGCAATTCTTGCTTAATATCTCCATATTCAATATTAATTTTATGGTTTTTTTTGGTTAATCGAAAAGTTACTGCCGTAATAATATATTTATTTTTCAAGCTGTTTTTGAATACACTTTCGCGGTAGGCAAAATCACAGTCTGCATTTGAAAAACATCTAATGTTCAGATTTTCAATATTTAAAGTTTCGCATGAGTCCAATACATCTTTGATTTCTATGCCATAGGCTCCAATATTTTGAACCGGGGTCGTGCCTACATTTCCTGGAATTAAAGACAGATTTTCGATGCCACCAAATCCTTGTTCAATACACCAAATCACAAAATCGTGCCAGTTTTCGCCAGCCATTGCTTGAACCCAAACAAAATTTTCATTTTCATTAATAATTTTTTTTCCTTTCAAATTGATAAAAACTACCAGTTCTTCAACATTTTTGGTGAGAAGTAAATTACTACCACCTCCCAAAATCATTATTTTGTTTGAACTATTTTGTGTTAAAACAGATTGTAATTCTGAAAGTGATTCGATTTCAACAAATTGATTTGCAAATACTTGCAAGCCAAAAGTATTGTAATTTTTTAGCGAAAAATTATATTTTATTTGCATAAATTGCCAAAAAAAATTGTTTTTTTGTTTTCAAATTTACTGCTTAAATTTGAAATTTTTTAAAATTTTTCGACATAGTTTTTCAACCAAATGTGCATCATAAAAAGTGGCATTATATATGGTGTCATTTTCTTATCGCCTTTTTCTAAATTTGCAACCAAATTATTAATTTTAATATCTTGAAAATAAGGCATTTCAAACAAACCACTTTTTTTAAATTCTTCCATTTCAGAACGAAATACTGGGCTTTGTGTAAGATAATCTCCCCAAGGGGCACTCAAACCAATTTTTCTAAAATTCAAAATTTCTTTTGGTAATCGATTTTTCATGGCAGATTTGAGTATAAATTTTCCTTTTTTGCCCGAAAAAAGCCATTTGTCGTCAAGTGTACCCAACCCTACGATGAGGCGTGGGTCCAAAAATGGCTCTCGACATTCGATTGAGGCACCCATTGTGCATCGATCGTTGCGGTCTAATAAAGAGCATAAATAAGTATGCTGGTCAAAAAATAGCGCTTGCCGTCTTAAATTATTAGGATACAGTGTTTTAGCTTCTTCCAAAATTTGTTTTCGATAATGGTTTTGCGGAATGTTTGATAATCCAAACGTATTTGAAATATCTTTCGGATACAAATTTGACCCGTTAAACAGCACTAAATCGTCACGGTTTTTAAGTTGTGAATACCGAATTAATTTTTCAAATCTTGGTTTATTTGTCAAAAAGCCAAAATTTCCAATTGCACCAATTGTTTGCAAAATTGATGGATATTGCAAAGCCTTATAGCGCACATATCCACCCATAAGCTCGTCTGCACCCTCGCCTGAAAGCAAAACTTTTACTTTTGGTTTTGCCATTTTTGAAACCGACAATAAATGGGGCTCGCTGAGGTGCATGATGGGCTCATCTTGAAAAAAAGTTGATTCCAATAGCCTTTCATACAGCAAGTTATCCTCCAAATTCATGGTTTGAAACCCAAATTTACAATGTGAAGCCATTAATTTTGCCATGTCTGCCTCATTGTGCTCTTTTTCTTTAAAACCAATATTAAATGTTTCGATATCTTTAAAATTTTGATGTTTCAAAGAGGCCAAAACCGATGAAGAATCCAAACCACCACTGAGCAAAACACCAACCGGAACATCGCTCACCATTCGCAATCGAATAGAATCATCAAAAGTATTTCGGAACCAATCAACAGGGTTTTTTATTTGTGCATGATTTTGAATTTCTGCTTTCAAATCCCACCATTTTTTGATACAGATATTTTTATTTTCGTGCAACGTCATCGTGTGTCCCGGAAGTAATTTTTTTATATTTTCATACAAGGTGTTTTCGCCAGCAACAAATCGATTAAAAACATATTCTTGAAGCCCATTCTGTTCGATTTTGAGCGGTACACCCGCTACAAAAAGTGCTTTTTGTTCGGATGCAAAATACAAAGTCTCGTTATAAAACGCATAGTATAAAGGTTTTACACCCATTCTGTCTCTTGCCAAAGTGAGTTTTTTTTCGAACCTATCCCAAACCGCAAAAGCGAACATACCGTTGAGACGCGACAACATTTTTAGTCCATACAATTCAAATAATTGCATCAAAACTTCGGTGTCTGAATTGGTTTTTTTTATAAAACCATGGCTTTTTAACTCTGGATAAAAATCTCTGAAATTATAAATTTCACCATTAAAAACCATCACAAAACGCTTGTTTTCAGATATATATGGTTGATGTCCTGACTTGGATACATCCAAAATAGCAAGTCGCCTGTGGCCAAAACCTAAATTGTTTTCTACAAACAAACCTTGATCGTCTGGACCTCGATGCTCCAAGGTATCACGCATTTTTCCGAGGTTGTGTTTATCAACTTTTTTTTGAAATTGTAAATGAAAGATCCCGTTTATTCCACACATAATGATTTGTTTTTTGAGTCACTAATTAATTTGTGATATTCATTTGAAATGATTTTCATATTTAACTCATAATTGGCATGGGTGACCACATATTTTCGATTTTCGACAATAGCATTCGATCTATTTTCATGGTTTTGAAAAGCCCAAATAATTGCATCTCCCAAACTTTGAAAATCATCAATTGGAATTAACATGCCGTTTTTTTTATTTTCAATAAAAATTTGATTGCCCAAAACGTCTGAAACAATTGGATAACAACCTGATGCCATCGCCTCGAAAAGCGATGCCGAAACCCCTTCTGTGATTGGCATACTAATATAAATATTGGATTTTTGCATCAAATTTGGTAGGTTGTCATTTGCAATTTTTCCACAAAAGCGAACATGGTTTTGAATATTCAAATAGTTTGCCAATTTCTCCAAATTCAAACGTTGACTCCCTTCTCCTACTATTAATAGCTCAAATTGGATGTTTTTTTGTTTCAAAATTGAAAAAGCTTTCAAAATGACATCATGGCGGTATTCCAATTCTAAGGAACGGGTAACTATGGCGCTGATTTTATGAACATTAGCAATGTTTTTAGCTTCAAATTTAGACAAATTAATGCCTTTTGGCAATATCAAAACTTTGTCAAAATCGACTTTCGCTTTCACCATCGAAAAGGTCATCGTTTGCCCCCAAGCATGAATGAGATTGGCTTTTTTGAAGGCATAATTTTGAATTATTTTTTTGAATGGAATCAAAATCGAGTCCTCTGGCCACAAATCTGTCTTGCCTTGCTGGGCAATTGCAATCGGTTTTAGTCCAGAAATTGCAGCCAAAAAACCATAACTTGTTGTTCTTTCGGCAATTATCATATCCGGATTTTGAGTTTTGATGATTGATTTTATTTTGAAATAAGCTAAACAAAATTCAAAAATACGTTTTGTTTTATTAAAAAAACCGTTACTTGGCGTTTTCAATTCCCAACTAATAATTTCAAAATTCCCAAATTCTTGCAAACCTTTCATCCAAGTGATTGCATCTGCCCGAAAAGTTTCGCCAAGGAAAAGAATTTTTCTTTTTTTCATAAAAATTAATCTTCTGCCATCAAAGCACGGTTGATAAATTGGTTTAATGGCTTCAAAATTAAAAGTTTGTTTGCGGTGATTTCGATAAAATCAGACTCAACAACTGCCGAAATATCAAAGTTTTGACTGGCTGTAAAACTTTTTAATTTCAAATATTTAATAGCGTGATGGTCTTTTTCAAAATCTTTTGGAGCATTTTTTAGCGCATTAGTGTCAGAAAAATCTAAATCATTAAAATGAGTTTTAAAATTTTTGTCAGCCAATATCATTTCCAAATCATCATAGAAAAAGGCGATTTCTTTTCTAATTTGTTTCAGTTCATTTGCTTCTGGGGCATACATTCCACCAGCAATAAAACAATTATTAGCTTCAATTTGCACATAATATCCAGCTCTGTTATGAGATTTTGCCCCGCTAGAAAACCAAATTCCAAGATGCGTTTTATAAGGTGATTTGTCTTTAGAAAAGCGCACATCACGATTGATTCTAAAAATACATTTTTTTGGGTCTAGTTGTGATAAACTTGAGTCATTTGCGCTCAAAATCATTAACAAATTTGTGGTTAATTGCAAATAATCTTGCTTGAAAATTTCATATCTTTTTTTATTATCCAAAAACCATTCGCGGTTGTTGTTGGCTTTCAAATCTGCCAAAAAAAGTAGTGTGTCTTGAGTAAGCATCGTTTTATTCTAATTGTTTTTTTAAATCGGCTTCACTAATAAAACCAAAATGTTGCCATACAATTTGATTGTTTTTGTATAAAATTAGAGCTGGTAATTCTTTGAATTTCAGTTCTTTGACCATAGTTTTATTTTCATCAGCATCCAATCTTATGATGCTGGTTGTGGCTTCAAATTGTTTTTGGAATTTTAAAATATAAGGTTTCATTTTTTGGCAAGGTTCACACCATTCTGCAAAGAAATTTACCAATACTTTTTTGTCAGATTTTATCAATTCTGCATATTCTTGTGGACAAACTCCTATAATTTTGTCGCTTGGTTTTGAAAGTTCATTGGCATTCCAATTTGTAATTCCGCCTTGCAAATTAAAAATTGATTCAAAACCAATTTCTGCTAATTTCTGAGCTGCTTTTTGGCTTCGTCCGCCGCTCAAACAGTACACAAAAACAGTTTTAGTTTTGTCTAAAAGCAGTAATTGTTTTTCAAAATTTTGATCAAACCAATCGATATTTTGAGCATTTTCAATATGTTCCAACTCAAATTCTTTTGAAGTTCTAACGTCAATAATTTGTGCGTTTTGGGTTTCATTTATTTTCTGAGCAAACAATTTTGGTGCAATTGTTTCAAATGTGTTATTGGATTGTCCTTTACAATATAGGGCTAAAAATCCCAAAAATAAAAGTGAAAAAATTTGGCTTTTCATGTTTAAATTTTTAGGCTAATATAACATTTTTTATGATAATGGCTTGGTTTTATAAAAATTTACCATCAAATTTACAAATTTACTATATCCTTCAATACCATCATTTTGCTGGTTTATTTTTAAAAAGTGATCATAAATATAGGCAAAACCTTGCTCGATTGGCGTTTCATATTGTTTCCAAAAGATATCGTTTTCATTATAATTTTCTAAAATCCCTGGGTTTATTGTTAAAAGCAATTTATGAGCCAATTTTTTGTCTTGAATTTTCAAAACAGCCATGCAATATCGTAGTGCAAAACTGTATCCAGAATATTGAAAATATAAATTTTCGTTTTTTGTAGAAGCCAAAAAGCCGATAAAGTTACACTCACTTTCGCTTGCAAAACCAATTTGATGGGCCATTTCATGACATGAAGTTGTGGGCAATTGATAGCTTGGAATCAAACAATTAATTTGCGCTTCGTTGCTAAATGGGTTTAAATAACCCGCAAACCCCATGTAGGCTAATGGTACCGAAAAAAGCGATTTTTTTACACACAAATTTTCATAAGTGAAATATTTGTATTGCTTTGACAGCTTATTATAACCATTGAGATTCATCTGAAATACTTGTGTTTGCGAATATGGGAATTTGATTTTTTGTGATTTGTTTTTTGTGATTTCATATTGAATTGCATTTGTTTTTTGAATTAATTTTTCCGTAAAAAAAGTCAAATCAGAAAGCGAATAATCTTTTTGAATTGCCATTTTTTCAAAAAGAGGTTGTCTATAATAATTGAGGCCCCACATCAAGTGAAAACAAAAATAAAAAATTGAAAAATAATTTAAAATACTAATAATGTTGTCTTTATAATTTTTTTTCCAAGAATTTCTACTTTTCCAAAACCATTTCAAAACTAAAACCAACAAAACAAAATACATACAATCGCCGATTGAAAACGGCATTTTTTGAAAAAAAAATCTTAAAAAACAACTCGTAGTTTTATAAAATATCTTGGTGTAAAATTGTTCAACTTCCTTTGGAAAAAAGCTAATAAATTGAATTACAACTATTTGAAAAATCAATAATATTGAGAGAACATATTTTTTTTTGAAAGTCATATTTTTTCTATAAAAATACAAAATATTAGAGAAATTCCATCAAATTGATGTAATTTTGTAAAACAAATTCTTATAAAATTATTATTTTCAACACTATGAGTCAAGAAATTAGAAATCTCGAACCGAAACAACTTTGGAACAAATTTGCAGATTTGAACGCCGTGCCGCGTCCATCAAAAAAGGAGGGTCGGGTGATTCAATTTATGAAAGATTTTGGAAATAATTTAGGATTAGAAACTTTTGAAGATCACATTAGAAATGTAATTATTAGAAAACCAGCTACTCAAGGCATGGAAAATAAAAAAGCAATTGTACTTCAAGGGCATTTGGATATGGTGCATCAAAAAAATAATGACACCGATTTTGATTTTGAAAGTCAAGGAATTGATATGTATATTGATGGCGATTGGGTGCGTGCCCGTGGGACAACTTTGGGCGCAGACAATGGGCTTGGCGTGGCAATGATTATGGCAATTTTGGAATCAAAAACCATACAACATCCTGATATTGAGGCACTCTTTACGATTGATGAGGAAACCGGAATGACCGGAGCTTTGAACCTCAAAGGAGGTGTGTTGAAAGGCGAAATTTTGCTCAATATGGATACCGAAGAAGATGATGAAATAGATATTGGTTGTGCCGGTGGAATAGACGTCACGGCCACCCGAACATACAATCAAGAGCCTACACCCGAGGCTTCGGCTGCTTATACTATAACTGTAAAAGGATTAAACGGAGGGCACTCTGGCATGGATATTCATAAAGGTTTGGGCAATGCAAACAAAATTATGAATCGATTGCTTTTTGACGGTTTTGAAAATTTTGGCCTCCAAATCAACGAAATCAACGGTGGAAGTTTGCGCAATGCAATTCCGCGCGAAAGTGTAGCAAAAGTAATTGTCGCCAATATATTTGACGAAGCCTATCTTTTTGATATGCAGGAGGTTATAAATGATATAAAAACAGAATATTTGGAGACAGAACCCAATTTGACTATCGAAATCATAAAAAGTGATTTGCCATTGCAAGTAATGGATTTGGGTGTTCAAGAAGGGCTGATTAGAGCTATATATGCAGCGCAAAACGGAGTATATCGCATGAGTGCCACTATGGAAAATTTGGTAGAAACCTCCAATAATATTGCCCGAGTTGTTGTCAAGGATGGGCAAATTTTGGTAGGCTGTTTGACACGCTCTTCAGTAGAAACTTCCAAAATGGATTTGGCAAATGCGCTTCGTTCTGCTTTTGAATTGTTTGGTTGCGAAGTAAATTTTGGCGGGTCATATCCAGGTTGGACACCAAATGTAAATTCTGAAATATTAAAAATATTAGTTGCCATATATGAACAACAAAACCAACAGCAGCCAAAGGTTGTTGCTTGCCACGCAGGTTTAGAATGTGGCATTCTTGGCACCAATTATCCCGATATGGATATGATTTCGTTTGGGCCAACCATTCATGGCGCACACAGTCCAGATGAACGAGCCTCGATCAAATCGTCTCAAAAATTTTGGGATTTTGTTGTCGAAATTTTAAAAAATATTCCCGAAAAATCAAAATAATTTAAAGTCTTAAAAAGGTTTTTCAAGCAAAATACTAACTGCATTTCCGCCAAAACCAACTGCGTTAACCAATACCCTTTGAATGGATTTGGTTTGAGTTTGCGCTTTCGCAAAAGGAACGCCGATAAAAAAATTGTGCTTCATCATCAAAATTGCCATTTCGATGCTCAACATCCCAGAAGCTCCAAAACTGTGACCCAACTTCCATTTGTTGGTTGTTAAAAGCGGCAAATTGGAGCCAAATATTTTTTCGATTGCTCTAAATTCGGATAAGTCGCCCAATATCGTGCCTGGGGCGTGCATCACTATGGCATCAATTTGATCCAATTCAAAATCTGCAATAGCCATTTGCATCGATTTTTGAAAACAAATTGCATCTTTAGAAAGCGAAACGGAATGTTCTAAAACTTCGGTAGCATACCCAATCCCGGCAATATAGGCCAAAGCATTTTCTGCTGCGCCAACTTCAAGACAGCAAACCGCAGCGGCTTCTGCCAAAACAAGTCCATTTTGTTTTTTTTCTAAATCAAAAGCACGGCATGGAAAATTATCGTTTAAATTTGAGTTTTTTTCAAATGGAGTATAAATTTTCATAGCCTCCATTTGAGCAATCGTAAATGCAGTCAAAGGCGCTTCACTACCACCCACCAAAAAATGTGTTGCCATTCCAGCCCGAAGCCAGGCAACCCCGTTTAAAATAGCATGCAAAGCGGTGGAACAGGTAATTGAATGTGAAATTTCGGGACCAGAAGTTTGCAAATCGTGCGCAACCCAGGACGAAATATTACCCAAAGTTGTGGTTGGCGAACTGAGTGTTTGTGTTTTTTGTGTTTTCAAAAAATCTAAATGACTATTTTCAAACAATGCCGTCGCACCCCGTGAAGAACCAATATTGATGCCAAAAGTATTGCCTTTTTTCCAACCTGCTTTTTTTATTGCAAGCCGAGAGACCAAAATGGCAAAAAGTACCGATTTGTCTAGAAATTTGTATTTTGAATTTTCATTTTGCAAATCGGAAATCATTTTCTGGGTAGCAATATCTAAACAAGCAACCCATTTATTTTGATTTTCAAAAGCCATTATAGTCAAAAAGTGTGTATTTTTCAAATAGTTATCCCAAACATAATTGGAATTGTTTCCTAATGCAGAAATCGAAGAAATAGCGGTTATGGCAATTTTTTTTGTCAAAATATAAAGATTTTAAAAAATAGTATCTAAAGCAATTTCAATAGTTTTGTATATTTTTTGTAATTGATTTTTGGTAATAATATAAGGAGGCAAAATATAAATTATATTTCCCACAGGCCGCAAAATAACTCCATTTTTGATAAAAAAATCATACAAGTTGTTGCGCAAACTTCCGTAATAAGCTGCGGCAGTCTCAGTTTTTACTTCGAGTGCAAAAATAACCCCAAAAACACGGGTCGCAAGAACTCTATGATGCACTTTGATATGATTTTGAAAATCAAGGTGCATTTCATTAATTTTTGAAATATTATCCTGAATTTCAACAGATTGCAATAATTCTAAACTTGCCAATGCCGCTGCACAACCCGTTGGATTGCCTGTAAATGTATGCCCATGAAAAAGTGCTTTGCTGGTTTCATCGTCAAAAAAAGCATCAAAAATAGGTTTGGAAAATGTAGTAATCGCCATTGGAATAGTGCCTCCGGTCAAAGCTTTAGACAAACACATCATATCTGGTGGATTATGGAGATAGTCAGATGCGAAATTTTTGCCTGTTTTTCCAAATCCCGTCATAACCTCATCTGCAATGGTAAGCACCTGATTTTCATTACAAATCGCTATCAATTTGTCCAAACTTTGCGCAGGATACATTTGCATGCCTGCAGCACCTTGCACCAAAGGCTCAAAAATAAAACCAGCAACATTATGGGTAGAAATAGCTAATTTGAGTGCGTCAATACTCGAATCTTCATCATCAATCGCAGGCAATGGAATCCTGATCACATCAATTAAAGCACCTTGAAAAGCTGCTGTAAAAAGTGAAATTCCGCTTGCCGCCATCGCAGCAAAAGTGTCGCCATGAAAAGCATTTTCAAAGGCAATTAAAGTTGGTTTTTTTTGATTTTTATTAAAAAAGAATTGAAACGCAACTTTGATAGCCACTTCAACAGCGGTAGAACCATTGTCTGAAAAAAAGATTTTTTGTTGGTTTTTGGGTAAAATTTCAATTAATTTTTCAGACAAAAGCACGGCAGGCTCATGCGTAAATCCACCAAAAAGCACGTGCTCTAAAGTGGTGAGTTGCTTGTAAATAGCAGCTGCAATAAATAGATTTGAGTGCCCATAAGGGTTAACCCACCAAGAGGCAATACCGTCTATATACTCAATTCCATTTTCGTCCCAAAGCAAAGCGCCTTCGCCACGCACAATGGCAATTGATGGTGATGCCGTTTTGTGTTGTGTATAGGGATGCCAAATGTGATTTTGATCACGATTTGATAATGTATCTTGTTTTATATCAGTATTTTGCAATTTCAATGTCTTTAAATTAAAAATTGGAATTAACCAAGTGTGAGAGATTTTTTTTGAAAATAGTTGCGTATTTTGCAATGGTTTTTTGATCAAAAAATGGTTCTTCCTCAATACGACCAATCATTTTTAACCTGCTTTTTTCCAGAATAATCGATTCAGAAGCATGGTTTTTGTTGCCAGAAAAAATGATGCCTGCAATATCTATATTACGCAATTGCAAAGCTTCAATTGTAAGCAAAGTGTGGTTGATACTTCCCAAATAATGACGAGAAACTATAATGACTCTAAAATCATTTTGAATCAAGTCAACTATCATTTCGGTGTTGTTGATAGGTACAAAAATGCCACCCGCACCCTCAATTACAATATGATTGAAAGTTTTTGGTACTTGAATATGATTGGTTTGGATAATAATATTTTCTAATTGTGCTGCCAAATGTGGGCTCACCGCTGTTTTTAAAGCATAACTATTTGGATGAATTTTGGTGATTTTGTTCGAAATCAACTTTTCAATCAATTGACTGTCAGAATTTTCTAAATCTCCTGACTGAATAGGTTTCCAATAATCTGCCTCAAGCGCTTCTACAACGATGGCTGAAGCAATAGATTTGCCAACATGGGTAGAAATTCCAGTGATAAATAATTTCATTTATGTCTTCAATTTTTTACAAAAATAAGCAAGAAATAAAGTGTTTGTTGAAATAAAATGAAATTTATAAGCTTAAATTCAAATAAACACAAAATTAACCTAAAGAATTGCCTTAAAAGCTTATTTTTGTTTGAAATTTTATTATCTTTATGGCAAACGAGCGCATCATTTTAGGCATCGACCCTGGAACCACGATTATGGGTTTTGGAATCATCAAAGTTGTTCAAAAAAAAATGGAATTTGTTCAGCTCAACGAATTGATTTTGAGCAAGTATGACGATCATTACACCAAACTAAAAGTTATTTTTGAACGGACAATTGAACTTATAGAAACCCATCATCCAGACGAAATTGCAATCGAAGCACCTTTTTTTGGCAAAAATGTTCAATCTATGCTCAAATTAGGGCGAGCTCAGGGCGTGGCAATGGCTGCAGGATTATCTCGTCAAATTCCGATAACAGAATATGAACCCAAAAAAATAAAAATGGCTATTACGGGCAACGGAAATGCCACTAAAGAACAAGTTGCCAAGATGTTACAGCAACTTTTAAATCTCAAAGAATTACCAAAAAATTTAGACAGCACCGATGGATTGGCGGCGGCTGTTTGCCACTTTTTTAATTCGGGCAAAACCGTAGGCGAAAAAAATTATTCGGGTTGGGGGGCATTTGTCAAACAAAATCAAGAAAAAATAGGTTAAATTTTCAACTACATCACTTTTATGAGCGGTATTTATATTCACATTCCATTTTGCAAACAAGCCTGTCATTATTGCGATTTTCATTTTTCGACTACACTTACCAAAAAAAAAGAAATGATTTTGGCTTTATCCAAAGAAATAATTTTACGAAAAAATGAATTTGAATTTGGCGAAATTCAAACGATTTATTTTGGCGGTGGCACGCCATCATTGTTAGAAATTGACGAAATCAACTATTTGATTGCCACCGTATATGAACATTATAAAGTAGCTAAAAATCCCGAAATAACCCTTGAAGCCAATCCCGACGACCTAACCGAAAGCAAGATTATAATGCTTTCACAAACCCTCATAAATAGGTTAAGCATTGGTGTTCAATCATTTGAAAACAAAAATTTAATATTGATGAATAGGGCTCATAACAACAATGAAGCCAAAAAATGTTTGGAAATTGCGACCCAATATTTCAAAAATATATCCGTAGATTTGATTTATGGAATCCCGGGATTGAGTGACGTGATTTGGAAAAAAAATATTCAAACCGTGTTAGATTTTGGAATCAATCACTTATCGACTTATGCACTTACGGTTGAGCCAAAAACGGCTTTATTTTTTCAAATCGAAAAAGGAATGGTTGCCAAGCCAAATGATGAAGTTGCCGCCAAACAGTTTTCGATTTTGGTAAAAATGCTCGAGCAAAAGGGATTTATTCAATATGAATTGTCGAATTTTGGCAAAGAGAATTATTTTTCAAAAAACAATTCGGCTTATTGGACTGGCAAAACCTACATTGGTATTGGTCCATCCGCTCACAGCTTTGACGGTCGCAGCCGAAGTTGGAATATAAATAATAACTTATTGTATATCAAATCTATAGCGAATGATATTTTACCAAATGAAGTTGAGACGTTGACACAAACTGACTTGTATAATGAATATATTATGACTGGTTTGCGCACTATTTGGGGTGTTTGTTTAAACAAAATAGCAGAACAATTTGGTTTGAATTTTTTAGAATATTTAAAAAAGAGATCCGAAAAATTTATTGACGACGGTTTGCTAATTATTGAAAATGAAGTATTGAAAACAACATTTAAAGGAAAGTTTTTGACAGATGGCATTGCTGCCGATCTTTTTTTAGTAAATTTGAAATCGTAAATTTAAAAAATGATATTAAAATCATGATGCAATGAAAACAACCATTCAATATCAAAATGAGTTAATAGAAATAGATTTGTCTTTGCCGTTAGACATTTCGATTCCGCTTTCAAACACTGATAAAAACCCAATTGCATGGTATCTTGACAAACCAATTATTGAACCGGTTGTTGTGGGCGATTGGATTGGAAAGGTGACTGAAGGAAAATCTTCTACCAATTTTAACAATATTAGTTTCAATCCACATGCACACGGTACTCATACAGAATGTTTGGGTCATATTACAAACGAGTTTTATAGCATAAATAGTTGTTTGAATCAGTTTTTTTTTAAGGCAAAATTAGTTAGCATAATACCCGAAGTTTGTGGCGAAGACAACCAAATTATGGCTCCTCAAATCGAAAAAGCACTTCAAAATGAAAGTGTTGAAGCATTAATAATTAGAACGTTACCAAATAAAGAAGAAAAAAAATCAAAAAAATATTCACATACAAATCCACCCTATTTGACTGAAGCGGCAGCACTTTTTTTGAAAAAATATGGCGTCAAACATCTGCTAATCGATCTGCCGAGCATAGACAAGGAGCAGGATGAAGGTAGGTTGTTGGCTCACAAAGCCTTTTGGAACTTAAAAAATGTAAAAAACATCAATGATGATTCAAGATTTGACTGCACGATAACCGAAATGATTTTTGTTGACAATCAAATATTAGATGGATTATATATGCTTAATTTACAAATTGCTTCTTTTGAAAATGATGCAAGTCCAAGCAAACCTATTTTGTATTTAATTAAAAATCAATGACCTATGGATTTAGAGCAATTTTATGATTATTGTCTTTCAAAAAAAGGAGTTACGGAACATTTTCCATTTGACGATGACACATTGGTGTTTAAGGTTGGCGGCAAAATGTTTGCTTTGACCTCATTAAAAGAGTGGGAAAATGGAAATCCAAAACTTAATTTGAAGTGCAATCCCGAAAAGGCAGTTGCGCTTCGTGAAAGCTTTCAAGCTATAGAACCGGGATTTCACATGAGCAAAATTCATTGGAATACGGTGGCTTTTAAGAGCGATGTATCAAACAAAATGATGCTTAAATTGATAGACGACTCTTATCAACTAATTTTAGAATCTTTGACCAAAAAACAACAACAAGCCCTGTTTTTTTAGGTAAATAAAAATTCTAAAATATATTAGCCTAATTTATATTCATAAATTGTATTATTCTCGAATAAAGTCTTTAAACCCCAAAAAAGTCTATAATCGCCCCGATGTAGCGGCATCCTTTTTTTGGTTTTTGAAAAAAACCAAAAAAAGATATAGCGTGCAGCGGGACAGGTGGTGTGTGATAGGGGGGGTGGT
>JAYTNQ010000282.1:0-1282 GCA_043748255.1 Bacteroidota bacterium | reverse complement strand
ATATGATTTGTCTGGAAAATCCTTGGTCGATCCGTCTGGAGAACCACTATACAATTTTTCAGGAAATGAATTGTTGTATGATTCAAACGGGAATAAATTATTGAATGATTCATTAGGAAATCTTTTAGTGGTTGATTTACAAGGAGTTAATCTGCAGTATAATTTATCTGAAAACCCTCCACTCAAGGATTCGTCCGGAAACAATCTTTTATATAACAAATCTGGAGACCCAATAACTGTTTTTAAGGGACTAATACCTATGTTGTATGATTTTCAGCGTGTGTACTTCTATACTCCAAATAATGTATTGGGAATAAAAAAACTGCCAAGTAATCTTCTATATTTAACAACAATTAACAATCATTTTAAATTCAAACCTGTCCTTGATAAAAGCGGAGGTGTTTACGTTAGTGGTAGTACCAATTATGACATAAAAATAACGTTGTCGTTAGCAGTAAATAAATATTACACACGTGAAGCCATTGTAGAAGATATAAATTCAGTTCTTCGTGAAAACGGAATTACGTATGGTTCGTACATAACAGAAGTAGAAGGTAAGACATTATTCAAAGTGAACATCAATAAATTTTTTACAGCTGAAGATTATCGAATAATATTCTTCGACAATACATTCACACGTTGTAATTTTGGATTGTCATCTATTGATAATGTTAAATGGGACACGACTTTGGGCTGGATTTTAGGTTTTAGGAATCAAACCCAATATGTTCTCACCAAATCTAATGAAAATAATCTTGTCAGTACATCTACTTATTACACTGATTATCCAAATCAACCATATTCGGTAGACCCAATAACAAACATTGTCACAATTACAGGTGACACATCTATCAACGTGAACTTATTTAATTACTTACTTGTAGTTCTTGACGATTATTGTCAAAATCATCTCAACGATGGTTTAGTAACAGTCACAAAAACCGATTATGATATTCCTCTTCCTTCATACGCAAATCGAACTACGTATCAATGTGATGCTTCCGGGCAATTGTCTATAGTAAATGGAAAATTAACATCGAAGCAATTGTATAGTGCTAATCAAATATTAAATACGAAACAAATTAATCAGAAACAAAATGCGTATTCATCAGGTCCATTTACTCAAGACATTTTTGCTTTGATCCCAATTAAAACATCTGGTCTTAGTCCAGGACAATCTTTTGTAGATTTTAGTGGGACATTACAGAATCAGGAAAGAACCTACTTTGGACCTGTGAACATTAGAAAAATGACAATTCAACTTCTGAATGATAAAGGAAGT
>JAYTNQ010000281.1:0-1286 GCA_043748255.1 Bacteroidota bacterium | reverse complement strand
TTATAGATCCTGCAATCGAGTTTTCTAATGCCATAATGGCTTTTTCGGAGGTGTTTTGGGTGAGGCTTTTGACTAATTTTTCAAACGACATACATTGGTCGAGTTGGTCTATTTGGTCAAAATATTCGGTGGCCACTTGGTGGTGAAACGAGCCTTTGATGCCTTGTATTGCAATTTTCATTTTTTTGGTATAAAAAAATCCCGATTGGTATCGGGATTTATAGTTGGTTTAAATTTTTTATTTAAAATGTCATATAATAATCCCTTTCTTTTTTGCAAAAGAAATAATAAGAATTGATAAAATACTGACAGTTGTGTAACATTTTGTTGGATAATTGATTTTTTACAAATATAAAACTTTTTTTGGGGTTTCAATTTAATTTATTTCGTTTTGAGTAATTAAAATGAATTTGACAAAAAAGCGGGTTTTATTTTGTGGTTTTAATAATTTGATGGCGTTTTTTTTGTTTTTATAAAAAAAGGCAATCAATTTTATATAGACTACGGGACTTAAAAGTGTGTTTTTCTCATCGCCCGACTCTAGTTGGGGTATCGTCACCGTTGATTATCGTTGTAGCACTGATGGCAATTGCTTTTATTATTTGGGTCATATTTTCAAAATCGATGGTCGAAATATCGTCGCTCAATTGGTGATAATGCGGTTCTATATCCATTTTTGATGTAGAGATGGTATGTGCCGGCACGCCAAGTGCAGCCAATCTTGCATTATCAGAACGATAAAACAAGTCTTCGGAGGGGTATGGATCTGGGTGAAAATTAAAATCAGAATGGGTTAGATTCTTTTGGAGGATGGGTCCAAAATCTGACATTTCAAATCCGGTGATATAGGCCGAGTTTTTGCCCCATTTGCTTTGGGTGCCAATCATTTCGATATTGAACATGGCTATTACCTTGATGGGGTCTATGTTTTCTGAAAAATAGCTTGAGCCATAACCGCCTGTTTCTTCGCCTGTAAAGGCTACAAAAATAATGCTTCTTTGGTTTTGGTTGGTTTCTTTAAAATATTTGGCCAAAGCAATAACGGCCGTTGTGCCCGATGCGTCGTCATTGGCTCCATTATAGACGGTGTCCTGTCCGTGATTTTTGGTGCCCAAATGGTCAAAGTGTGCCGAAAAAATGATGTACTCATTTGGCAATGTTTTGCCTTCAAGAAAGCCAATTATATTGTTGGCTGGTTTTTTGCCCACCAAAAATTCTTGTCGAAAACTGCTATAATTATCAAAGTGTTTGAGTCCAATGTTTCTAAATTCGTTTTCGATAAAGGC
>JAYTNQ010000280.1:0-3594 GCA_043748255.1 Bacteroidota bacterium | reverse complement strand
TAACGCTTTTTTTTTATTTGGGCGTGCCCCTTCGGGTCGGTCTCCGGCTCCCGCTTTTTGGGCTGGCTGAAAAACGCCAGCCCAAAAGAGCTCCGCCTTTGCCCTCACGCAAGAACGACCTTGAAAAACGAATTTCTTTAGCCAGAAAATTATTACCCAAAATTAAGCAAAAATAAAAAAAGAATAAGTCAAATTTAAGGCTATTATTTTCAAATAAATACAAAATCAATTACATTTGTAGTCTATTTAAAACAAAAAATGACAAGAAAAATTAAAATATTAACCACCACAGCACTCCTTATAGCTATCGCCGCCATAAGTACCTATCACTATATCATGGTAGGCGGAGCCCGAAATATTGCCGCCGAAGACACCGAATATCAAGTAACCACCACACAGATATCAAACGAATATATACTCAATGTAGATATTGCCAACAAAAAATACCTCGAAAAAGCAATCACAATAACCGGCACAATCATCAGCATCAATAATTTAGAAGTCATTCTTGATCACAACATTGTTTGCATTTTAAATGAAAATTACGAAAATTTAAAAATCGGGCAAACCACCACCATAAAAGGAAGAGTAGTTGGCTATGACGATCTTTTGACCGAAATAAAAATCGACCAATGCAGCTGTCCATAAAACACAAAAAAATGAAAATTAAAATTACACTACTATTTAGCCTTTTTTGTCTCACCACATCTTTGGCACAAGACGACTTGCTCAACCAATTAGACACCATCAAATCTACCGAAAAACAAATCGAGATGGCAGCCTTCAAAGGATTGCAAATCTGTAATATGCAATCAACAAAGCTACCCGCCAAAAACGAATGGTATGTGCTCATATCTCACCGTTTTGGAGATCTAACACAGGGTTTTGACAATTTTTTTGGATTAGACAACGCATATACCAAAATTGGAGCCATTTATGGCGCAACAAATTGGCTATCAATAGGATTTTCACGCCAAACCCACAATAAAATTTATGAAACCGCAACCAAAATAAAATTTGCAGACCAACAAACAAAAGGTTTTCCAGTTACTATCGTTGCCTACAATACAATAGACATCAATACAAAACTGGCCACCAACGAATTTCCTTATTTGGAAACCAAAAATCGATTTGCATATTCAAACCAAATTTTGATTTCCCGAAAATTTTCCGATGTTATTTCGATGGAAATTGCTCCTATATATGTTCATAAAAATTTGTATGACCCAACAACCGAGCGCAAAGACCAATTTTTGGTAGCAACAGGAGGACGATTCAAAATTTCAAAAAGAATGAGCATCAATCTTGAATATGCAGCAAGGATAAATGAGCCCGAAAACACCCAAATTCACAACCCACTCTCCGCAGGATTAGACATAGAAACCGGGGGGCATGTTTTTCAAATGGTTTTTTCAAATAGCCAAGTCATGAATGATGTAGCCGTTTTTACAAATACTTCAGGCAATTGGAATGGCGGTGGCATTTATTTTGGCTTCAATATGTATCGCGTATTTTAAAAAAAATATTATGAAAAATTTACAAAAAATTAGTCTATTAGGAATTGTATTTTTGATACTTTCCTGCGAATCAAACACCTATTCAGAAATTTCGGTTGTTGCAGCAAAGCCAACCTACAAAAGCAACATTGAAGCCTTGGTAACAGCAGAATGCAACAGCTGCCACAGCATAGATGCCGGACAATATCCCGCATTAGATAGCTATATTGCGCTAAAAGAAGCCTGCCAAACCGGAAACGTATTGTGCAGAATTAAGGGCACATGTGGAGATATCATGCCGACTTCTGGCAAAATGTTACAGTCAAAAATTGATTTAATACAACTTTGGGCAACAAACGGATTTGAAAATTAATAAACCAAACTATTATGAAAAAAATAATCTTATGTTCGGCAGTATTTTTACTGACAAATTATGCTACTGCACAAAAAATGATGACCCGATCTGGCGAAATCAAATTTGAAGCATCTATGCCCGCCTTTGAAGAAATTGCAGCAACAAACAATACAGCATCCTGCATTTTGGACAAAGCAAACGGCGATTTTGTTGCCTTGGTATTGGTAAAATCGTTCAAATTCAAATCGCCTTTGATGGAAGAGCATTTTAATGAAAACTATATAGAATCGACAAAATTTCCCAAAGCTACTTTCAAGGGAAAAATCATCAATTTTGAGGCTTCAAAATTTACCACAAAAACAACTTTTGATTTAGAAGGAGATTTTACTTTGCATGGGGTTACCAAAAAAATAAAAACAAAATTAACCCTTACTTTAATTGAAGGAAAGATAATAGCAAGCGGTGTTTTTTCTGTAAAACCATCAGATTATAAAATAGAAATTCCAAGTTTGGTGAAAAGTAAAATTGCCGAAAATGTAAAAATCACCATCAATTTTTTGTTAGAAACCAAACAATAACTAAAGGTTTTATATAAAAAAAACGCTCGGTAAGAGCGTTTTTTTTGTTTGAAAGAAAATTTGATTACTGTATTACGATTTTCTTATTTAGAATACCGATTGAAGTTTGCACATTTACAATATATATTCCTGTACTAAAAAGGTTGGTGTCTATAACAATATCCTCATCGTTGTTTGCAATTAACTCGTTAACCTTTTGACCAGCAATATTATAGAGCGAAACACTTGAAATTGAAACTGAATTGGTTTGATTTGAAACTACCAATTGATGACTGCTATTTGAATTAAAAATCGAAATATCATTTGAAGTTACCGAAGTGTTTGTTGACAAAGACGTATTTGAAAATCGGAGCGAAAATCTGGTGTTTTGAGTACCTGAAGGCACAAAAGCCGTATAAGTATTTTGTTTTACATTAGTATAAATATTCAAAAGGCTATCATAAATATAAACATTTTGATTGGTTGGCAAATAAGTCATTTCCATAAAATTGAAAGTCACATTACCATCCATAGTAGATTCAATACCAATTGGATAAATTCCAGTTGCAGTAGCAAATGGTCCAACTGCTTGGGTCATTATTTCAGTTGTTCCTGCCAAAAAATAAATGTCGTTTGGAAGATTAAAAACATTATAAGCGTCTAATGAATCATAAGCATCAGAACCGTTTGGCATAAAGCCTATCAACAAAGAGCGATAAACGTTATTTTGCAAATGACACCCTATACGAACCGTTGGATGTGTGTCTTCGGGTGGCGTGTCATCTTGTGCCGAAATTGTGGTTGAAAAAGCAACAGAAAAAAGAGTTGCGAGCATAAATGATTTTAAGCGTAATGTTGGTTTCATAATGGTAGGTTAAATTATAGGTCAAATATATTTTTTATCTGTTTATTTGATAAATTTTATCGATATAAAGCATTATTGTTCGATACAAAACACGATTAACAACATAAATTATACATAAAACGCAAAAAAACAAAATTTTTGTAGCTTTGTTTAAATTAACAAATTTGTTGATAACTTTGTTAATAAGTGGGAGTTTAAAATTGCGTAAGGCTCTTTTAAGTTTTTTATTTTTGTGCCTAATCTTAAAACAATTTAAAATGAAAAAATTAATTTTATCAGTTGCAGCGATTTTCGCATTCGGTTTTGCAAGTGCGCAAGACA
>JAYTNQ010000279.1:0-3607 GCA_043748255.1 Bacteroidota bacterium | reverse complement strand
TTGGTGAGGCTTTGAATTCATTTGAAATAAAACCGGATACTGATGGTTGCGGGCGCTCGATCACTGCAACCAATTCTGGTAGCATATATATAGGAATGGTTTTAAATTTGACGTCGGCCTCGGGCGCAGCAACGCCAGGAGATTTTTTCAGGGTGATGAGTGGCGGCAATTTTAGTTCTACTTTCAAAATGTATGCAAAAGGCTCTGGCACAGGATTTTTGGTGGGTTTTAGCAAGGGTTCAAGCAGTACAATAACCTATGCGCCAATGGTGATAGATTATAATTTTAACCATCTGATAGTGTTCAAATATACTTTCAACCCGGGCACTGCCGATGATGTGATTAGCCTTTTTGTGGATCCTATTTTTAGCGGAAGCGAACCTGCATTTGCGGCACAAATTTTTTCTGGCACAGACACCACGGGAAGCATCGATAGATTGTCATTTCGACAAAATAGTGCTACGGCAATGCCTTCAGGAAATGTTGGATTGATTAGCGTAGCCACAAGTTGGCCTGCACTTTCTTTTCCACAAATGGGTGTTAATCAATTTGATAAAACCAATTTTGTGATTAACACCAACAATTGTTCCACTGGAATTCTAGAAATAAAAAGTATTTCAGAATTGCAAAATGCTACTTTAAAAGTTTTTGGTATCAATGGAAATTTATTATTTTCTAAAAAAATTAAATTAATTGCTGGAAATAATGAGATTGGCATCGAGCCTATATTAGGGTCAACGGCTTGCATAATCGAAATTGTTTCAGCAAATAATAAAAGATTTGTACAAAAAGCAGTCAGCAAATAATTGTTTCAAATTTTTTAACATCCTTTTTTAGGAATAAAAAAACCAATCTTGTTTTCAACATACACTAAAGAATTTTCTTATAATTTCAAGCTCGCTTATCCAGTCATTGTGGGTATGCTTGGACATACTTTGATTGGTATTGTAGATAATTATATGGTTGGTAATCTGGGATCTACAGAGTTGGCAGCGGTATCTTTGGGCAATAGTTTTATATTTATAGCACTTTCTATTGGGATTGGATTTTCTACCGCTATCACCCCGATTATTGCAGAAGCCGATGCCGAGAAAAACGAAAAAAAAATACGAACTTCCTTTCATCACGGATTGTTTTTGTGTACCATTTTGGGGGTTATCTTGTTCATTTTCACGGTTTTGTCAAAACAGTTGATGTATTTTATGGATCAGCCCGAGGCGGTGGTTTCGCTTGCCGCACCCTACATTGATTGGGTAGCTTTTTCGCTCATTCCGGTGATTATTTATCAAGGTTACAAACAATTTGCTGATGGTTTGGCCTCAACAAAATATTCGATGTATGCCATTTTTATGGCCAATTTGGTGCATATTTTTTTTAATTATGTTTTGATTTATGGGTTTTGGTTTTTTCCAAAATTAGGAATTTTGGGCGCCGCCCTTGGTACCGTCATTTCTAGAATTATGATGGTTGTTTTTATGCACTATTTGCTAAAATACGATAGCGAAATCAAAAAATATTTTAAGAATTTTGCTTTTAAAGAAATCAAAAAATCTGTCTTGAAAAAAATCATTAATTTGGGTTTCCCTTCTGCCATGCAAATGTTGTTTGAAGTAACTTTGTTTACTGCGGCAATCTGGCTTTCGGGCTCCTTAGGAAAAAATAGTCAGGCCGCCAACCAAATTGCGCTC
Organism: Bacteroidota bacterium; assembly: GCA_043748255.1. Classification (GTDB taxonomy): domain Bacteria; phylum Bacteroidota; class Bacteroidia; order Flavobacteriales; family Flavobacteriaceae; genus Flavobacterium. The sequence continues at coordinate 1,919 of JAYTNQ010000279.1, read as the reverse complement.
ATTATGGCTTCAACTACATTTATGTTTGCCATGGGATTGAGCGTAACAGCCATGATTAGAATTAGTTATCAAAAAGGATTGCAGGATTATCAAAATTTAATTGTGGCATCAAAATCTATTTTTTTGATGGCAATTTTGGCAGAAACCCTGTTTGCTGTTATTTTTGTGGTTTTTCACAATTATTTACCTCATCTTTTTTTGAATATGTCAGACCCATCCCAGGCTATCGACAATCAAGAAATTATAATGATTACCTCAAAATTGCTATTGGTAGCGGCTGTTTTTCAAATTTCAGATGGAGTCCAAGTGGTGGTTTTGGGTGCATTACGAGGGCTACAAGACGTAAAAATCCCTATGTATATTACCTTCTTTGCCTATTGGATTGTGGGATTTCCTGTTTCATATTATCTCGGAAAACATACAGATTGGAAAGCCACCGGTGTCTGGATTGGTCTTCTTGCAGGTCTTACTACAGCAGCGATTTTGTTGTATATTAGATTTCATATTTTGACCAAAAAATTGGTTTTGATGTCAAAAAAGGAAATACAATCTTTATAACAAACCAAAATTGTCAACCAGAAATTGTAACATATTAGATTTTATTTCGTATCATTACCAAACAAATTAATTTTTGAAAAAATGATACTATTTATTGCACTAGGTCTAATTTTATTTGTTGTAAGTTTTGTAATAAACAACAACAATAACCCGCTTTCAAAATTTGCAAATGCCTTCAAAATGGGCGGAATTGTAGTAATTTTGTTGGGGCTATTCTCATCAATGTTCAAGCAAATTGATGCCGGAAAAGTAGGCGTAAAATCGCTTTATGGTAGTGTCGAGCCTGATATTCTTGAAAGCGGTTTGCATTTGATAAATCCACTATTAGATGTGACAGATTATGATATTCAAACCCAAAATTATACAATGTCTGCCATTCATGGAGAAGGGGCACAAGAAGGAGATGATGCGATTCGGGTTTTGTCAAACGACGGATTAGAAGTTGTAATAGATTTGACCGTGCTTTATAGAATTTTGCCGTCAGATGCACCAAAGATTTTTAAAGGAATTGGAGTAAATTATACAGACAAAATTGTTCGCCCAATCACCCGCACCCGAATTAGAGATAATGCTGTTTTTTATGATGCCGTAGCGCTTTATTCTACCAAAAGAAACGAATTTCAACAACGGATATTCAAATCTATTGAAGTTGATTTTAAAACACGCGGTCTCATTTTAGAACAACTTTTGATTAGAAATATCAATTTGCCAGCATCAGTAAAAGCAAGTATCGAAAGCAAAATCAATGCCGAGCAAGATGCTCAAAAAATGACTTTTGTACTTCAAAAAGAAAAACAAGAAGCCGAAAGAAAACGTGTTGAAGCACAAGGAATTGCAGATTATCAGCGTATTATTTCAACGGGGTTGACTGACAAACAATTGCAATACGAACAAATAAAAGCACAGAAAGAGTTGGCCGGATCACCAAATACCAAAATTATTTTTATGAATGGAAAAGGAAACGGATCTGTAATTTTGTCTGACAAATAATTCAATCAATATAATAAACATGGAATTACCAAAATTTTTACTTGGCGACAACACCGATTTTCCAGATGATATTTTTATTATTCACCTCGATTATCCCAGATTTATTATCAATCTGAAAGATGACGAAGTAGAGTTTATGGAAGAAGATGAAGACCTTGACGAAGCCGAATTAAATCATGAAATGGAAAATTTGATTGTACAAGCCAATGCTTTTTATGACCGGGAAATTGCCATTTATGAAGAATAATTCAAACTGCAAATAAGCTTATGCTTTTGCAAAAATATTCAAACTTTAAAATAGAAGCCGGTACCGATGAAGCTGGTAGAGGCTGCTTGGCAGGACCTGTAACTGCTGCGGCCGTGATTTTGCC
>JAYTNQ010000278.1:0-1295 GCA_043748255.1 Bacteroidota bacterium | reverse complement strand
CAGAACTTGAATTGGTAGCACATGTAACAGCCAATCTATAATAGGTAGGAGTTGCAATAGTACCCGTATTCAAATTAGTATAATTTGTTGAGGCAGAGCCAATCAAAACTGGAGTGGTAAACGCCAAATCTGTAGCCGATTGCCACTGATACGTAGATGCTAAACCAGTTGAATATCCTGTTGCTGAAACTGTAGTTGCTCCAGATGCACCACAAATAATTGGGGCAGCAGCAACTGCGGTACCGCCAACGGCAGTAGTACAGCTTGGTGGGGCAAACTCTTTGTAACCCAAACTTGGGGTAGTGCTGCGAGTACCACAATCAATATCAGAGGCTACAGTAGCCAACAAATTGGCTCCAGAATTGTATAATACGATATTGGCTGGGTCATTAAATACAGGACGCATATCTGTGCTTGTAGCAAAAACAGGGGCAACACTCATCGATGCAGCATCTTGACCAAAAGCGGTTTGAAGCGCAGCCAAATTGGCTATCTCTGTACCGGTGGCTAATAGCCCTGTTTTGGCAAATTTTGCCTCGGCACCCGAAGTAAAATAATCATTGTTGTTGATGGTAAGGTTGCTAAATGGTGCAACATATCCAACACCGATGGCATAAGATCCCAAACCAGTTGTTGCAATTGTTTGACCATTTGTAGCACTATTCATCAAAATATTGTTTCGCACATCATATATTGGATTACTACCTCCCAATGCCAAAGCAAAGTTTGGTTGTGATCCAGTTAGAAGTGCACCACTCATATTAATAGTATTGTGATATATTCTGGTAGTACCTGCTCCACCTCCTGTTAATATACCTGCGCCAAAATCGCCAGCTGTTCCGTTGGCCATGGTATTGGTCACGGTGTTGTTGGCAATCAAGGTTGTTCCGGCATTGGTTGCGGTGCTTACAAAAATACCCGCTGCAGAAAAAGTAGAAGCCCCTCGAATATTATCTATAACATTGTTGGTTATCGTAGCATTGATTACTTCATTTCCGGTATATGTTGTTGTAGTAATACCGTTGTTTCCGCAAGCGATACCAAAAGCGTCACCAGACGAACCAGCGATATTTGCAATCATATTGCCAGATATTGTGATATTGTTTTCAAAAGCAACCAATATACCCGAAAGGCGCAAATTGTTTGTAGAAACTACAGTAGCATTCATCACGTTTTGGTTGATAATCGTGCCTGTATTTTTGTTGGCTGCACTTGCTCCTTGTGAGAAAATACCATATTGTACTTTTGTAACATTGTTATTTACAAAACTATTATTGTTGTTGCCTGTACCAACA
>JAYTNQ010000277.1:0-1304 GCA_043748255.1 Bacteroidota bacterium | reverse complement strand
TCACTATTACCTTAACAGGGTCTGTAGCTCAGCTGGTTAGAGCACCGTCTTGATAAGGCGGGGGTCGATGGTTCGAGTCCATCCAGACCCACCAGATTGTCAATAATCGGCGTATTTCGGCGTTATCGGAATGCTTGCATACTTACATGTATGCGGCGCAATCCTCTGCCTTGAACTACTTGATTCTTGAAAATCTGCTTATCAAGTAGCCAAAACGTATTAGGCTTGAGAGTCAAGCAAGACAAGGCGCGAAAGCCCGGCGTGTAGCAGTTTACACGAGGGTTTGAGTAACGCCGTATTGCGCAGACTATCATGACTAAGACAAATGGGGGATTAGCTCAGCTGGGAGAGCACCTGCTTTGCAAGCAGGGGGTCAACGGTTCGATCCCGTTATCCTCCACCATGATTTAACTGGGTGGTTTTAACAATCTTTGTTGTAAGTAAAGCAAGAAATTAGAAGCAAGCATTGCTTTGGTTTTTAAAATCAAGTGAATGTTTGCTTCTAGTTTTTAACTAGACTGATCTTTAACAAAATGGAAGAAGTAAAGAGAACACACGCTATTGTGATGATATGTGTGTGTTCAAATGGGTAGTAATTGATTGCAAAATCGAAACATTTTGCTTCGTTTAGTTCCAGTTAGATAGTGTCGTAATTAATAGCAATATTAGTTACAACATGAAATAACACGTTCTTAACTGAATGGAAATAAATGAAACAAAAGAAATAACCAGTCACTATTCTACAACCTTGGAATAGTGACAAAGTAGCTTTAGAAAAAACTATAACGGTGTTCTCATGCACACGATGTCTGGATTTAAAAAGGGTTCAGGGATTAACGTTATAGGATCAAGTGAATAAGTGCATATGGTGGATGCCTTGGCGATTACAGGCGATGAAGGACGTAGTAGCTTGCGATAAGCTGCGGGGAGTGAGCAAACACACTTTGATCCGCAGATTTCCGAATGGGGAAACCCACCCTTAGGGGTATCGCATGATGAATACATAGTCATGCGAGGCGAACCGGGTGAACTGAAACATCTCAGTAGCTCGAGGAAAAGACATCAACCGAGATTCCGAAAGTAGTGGCGAGCGAAATCGGAGAAGCCTGCAAGTGATAGCACAAGACATAACGGAACAGCCTGGAAAGGCTGGCCACAGCGGGTGATAGCCCCGTACGTGAAATGACCTGTGTGGTACTGAGCTTGCGACAAGTAGGGCGGGACACGAGAAATCCTGTCTGAATATGGGGGGACCATCCTCCAAGGCTAAATACTCATCATTGACCGATAGTGAACTAGTACCG
>JAYTNQ010000276.1:0-1306 GCA_043748255.1 Bacteroidota bacterium | reverse complement strand
CCTTGGCGAAAGAATTTTAGGACGTGTAGCACTTCAAGATGTAGTAAATCCACTTACAAACGAAGTTTTAGTAAACGGCGGTGATCAAATCACAGAAGCCTTACTCAAATTAATCGAAGCTGCCCCAATCGAAAAAGTAGAAGTTAGATCCCCATTAACTTGCGAAGCCCTCAAAGGAATTTGCGCCAAATGCTATGGTAGAAACCTTGCAACAGGCAAAATGACACAAAGAGGAGAAGCTGTTGGTGTAATTGCAGCACAATCTATTGGAGAACCGGGAACCCAACTTACCCTTAGAACCTTCCACGTTGGAGGAGTAGCCGGAGGAATTTCTGAAGAATCAAACATCCTCATCAAATTTAAAGGACGCCTCGAAATAGAAGACCTAAAAACTGTGAAAGGCGAAGACGGCGATGGAAATCACGTAGATATTGTTGTTTCTCGTTCTACGGAATTGAAATTAATTGACGAAAAAACCGGAATTCTATTAAGCACAAACAATATCCCTTACGGATCTAGCATCTTTGTAAAAGATGGTCAAGTAGTTGACAAAGGCGATGTAGTCTGCAAATGGGATCCATATAATGGTGTAATCATCTCAGAATTTACCGGAAAAATTGCCTACGAAGATCTCGAACAAGGACAATCATTTATGGTCGAAATTGACGAGCAAACAGGCTTTCAAGAAAAAGTAATTTCTGAATCAAGAACCAAAAAACTCATCCCAACCCTGTTGGTTTATGGAAAAGATAACGAACTTATCCGATCTTACAACCTACCAGTTGGAGCCCACTTGATGGTAGAAAATGGCGAAAAAATTAAAGCTGGTAAAATTTTAGTAAAAATCCCACGTCGCTCTTCAAAATCAGGCGATATTACAGGAGGATTACCAAGAATTACAGAACTTTTAGAAGCCAGAAACCCATCAAACCCAGCAGTAGTTTCAGAAATTGACGGCGTAGTATCTTTCGGAAAAATAAAACGAGGAAACAGAGAAATTGTAATCGAATCAAAATTTGGGGAAGAAAAACGATATTTAGTAAAATTATCAAGCCAAATATTAGTACAAGAAAACGACTTTGTTCGAGCAGGAGTACCACTTTCTGATGGCGCAATCACACCCGAAGATATTCTAAGAATTCAAGGACCTGCCGCAGTACAGCAATATTTGGTAAACGAAATTCAAGAAGTATATCGACTACAAGGCGTAAAAATCAATGACAAACACTTTGAAGTTGTCATTCGACAAATGATGCGAAAAGTAAGAGTAGAAGACCCAGGAGACACCCTGTTTCTCGAAGACCAA
>JAYTNQ010000275.1:0-9644 GCA_043748255.1 Bacteroidota bacterium | reverse complement strand
CCCATTTGTCAAATTTGGCTTCTTGAATGGCTTTTGATTGAGCGGTTCCAAATTTTGATAGAGCATCTATCATGCCTTGTCTATTTTTCCAATAGTTGGCTGTCGATGCAAATTTTGAAGCATAGACCAAATTGAGTTCGTCACTTTTGTCCATATATTTTTTCATGTTGTCCATGCCTATTTTGGCACCTTCAACCCATGCTGGATAAGCAAATTTTACATTTTGCTCGATACCACTTGCAGGCATCCATCGGTTTGTGCGGCCTGGATATCCTAATATCATGGCAAAATCGCCTTCTTTGACGCCACTCAAGTTGACTGGCAAATAGTGTTTTGGTTGCAGTGGCACATTGTTTTCTGAATAGTCTGCGGGGTTGCCATCTTTGTCTGCATATACTCTAAACATCGAAAAATCTGCGGTGTGTCGTGGCCATTCCCAATTGTCTGTATCGCCTCCAAACTTGCCTAAATTTTCGGGTGGAACTCCAACCAATCGAACGTCTTTGTAGTCTTGATAAACAAAATAATAGTATTCATTTCCTTGAAAGAATGGTCTGACGGATACGGTATATTTGCCGCCTTCGTTATTTTCTTTTTCGATCAATGCGATTTCTTTGTTGATGGCTGCTTCTCGCTCCAACTCGGTCATTTTGCTATTGGTGACGGCTAATATTCGTTTTGAGACGTCGTCCATTCTAACAAAAAAGCGAACATACAGGCTTGATGGTTTTTTTTCGGAAGCATGATTTTCTGCCCAATATCCGTCTTTGAGTAGGTTTTTTTCGGGGGTTGATAGTTCTGCGACTGCGTCATATCCGCAGTGATGATTGGTTAATACCAGACCGTCTTTTGAAATTATTTCGGCGGTGCACCCTCCGTTAAATTGTACGATGGCATCTTTTAGGCTATGGTGGTTGATGCTATAAATTTCGTCTGAGGTGAGTTGTAAACCCATTTTTTGCATATCTCGATGGTTTAATCGTTCGAGAAACATCAAAAACCACATGCCTTCGTCTGCTTTCATGCTGGCTGGCAGGAGCATTATTGTTGTTAATAGGGATAGTATTATTTTTTTCATTGTATATTTTTTTAGAACTGCGAATATAAAATATTTTTTATTAAAAATTATGTTTTCGATAAAATTGGTCGCATAATAAGCTGTTTTATTATCAAATGTATCAAAATACAGGTGTTAATACTAAATATGAGTAGTTATTAGCCCAGATAGTAGTGGAAATCCTTTTGTAAAAAAAGCTATTTTTTTGCTGCTTTTGCAGAGCGACCAAAGGAAGCTCCTGCAAAGGCTTGCAAAAAAAGCTTTTTGCGCAAAAGATTGTAACGGATAGCTGGATTGGCTTCAAAAAAAAAGAAAAAAAAACTGCCCTTTCGAGCAGTTTTATATTTTAGTGACCTCCGTCTGCCTGTATGGCATCGACGTCTATATCTTGTTTTTGAAGGATTCCCTTGACAGCAAAACCATAAAAAGCGAGATAGGCGAAGCAAAAAACGGGTATGATATAGGATTCGTGTATTCCTATTATGTCTGACAATTTGCCTTGTAGTGGTGGTATGATGCCGCCTCCCAAAATCATCATTACCAAGAATGCTGATCCTTGTGAGGTGTATTTTCCGAGACCTGTGATGGCTAACGAGAAGATGGCTGGCCACATGATGCTGCAAAATAATCCGCCGCTAATGAAGGCATAAATGGCGATTTGTCCGGTGGTTAATAGTCCGATAATCATGGCCAACATTCCCATAAATCCAAATATCATAAGGGTTTTGGCTGGTTTGTCTTGGCCTAAAAAGAAACCTCCTATTTGAAAGGCTACTACGGCTGCGTAGGCATAAAGTGGGCCTACATTGAGCCCTGAAACGTGGTTTACAAATAATACTACGCCAAAGGCGATATAGGGTACTATGATGAGTAAAATTTTGCGGAGGCTGTTTGATGGATTAAAGACAGATATGGCACCTGCCCAACGGCCGATCATCAAACTGCCCCAATACATAGAGATGTATGGTGCTAAATCTGAACCGGTTATGGATCCAAAAGCGGTTGTTTTGAGCAATTCGCCCAGGTTGCTTTGAATGGTAACTTCGACCCCTACATAGGTAAAGATGCCTAACATTCCGAGCACTAATTGTGGGTATTTCATGGCGCCCCATCCTTCTGGATTTTTTTGTGCGGAGGAGTTGGCATATAAAAGTCCAAAAATAACGATCAAGAGTGACAAAATAGTCAATTCGAGACCAAGTGTGTCAACTTCTGAGCCTTTGTTTGTAATAAATTTGTTAATAAATTCTGGATCTTCATAGCGTGAAAAAATATAACCAAAAACTACTATCAATAATAAAGTGATGGTTATGAGGGTTTTCATTGCTTTGCTTGCTGGCTCAAAGGTGTTGTCTGATTTGCCTGATGGTAATTTTTTTGAGAAATAAAATAGTCCTGCTGCTAATAGAAAAAGAGCTCCTACAAATACATAAAGTATTTCCATTTTGTCTAAAGAGTTTGCTTTTTGGGCAAATTCTTCCAGATTTGCGCCGGCAATAATCCCAAAAAGTGCAATAGAAACTACGATTGGGCCAATGGTGGTGCCGAGTGAGTTGATGCCGCCGGCGAGATTTAGTCTGTTTGAGGCGGTGTGGGCGTCTCCAAGAGAGGCTGCAAATGGCTGCGCAGAGGTTTGCTGTAGCGAAAAGCCGAGTGCCACGATAAATAAGGCACCTAGAATAAGTATATAGCTTCCTTGTGTAACGGCAAAAATCATGCATGCTGCACCAAAAGTACTGATTAGCAATCCATTAATAATTCCTTTTTTGAAACCCCAGCCGTTAAGAATGTCTTTTTTGGCAAGGCTACTAAAAATAAAAAGCAATAATGCCCCTATATAATAGGCTCCATAAAAAGCAAAGTCTATCAATTGTGATTGAAATTGATCTAATCCAAATTTGATTTTACAAAATGGGATAAAAACGCCGTTTGAGGCACCGATAAAACCCCAAAAGAAAAACACCGTAATCAAGGTGTATAGGGCCGAATTGTTGGTTTTGGTAGTGGTTGTGTTCATTAAATAAGCGGTTATATTAATAGTTAATAGAAATTATTGTGCTGTAAAAAACGTACAATAATTTTTTAAAATTAGTATAATATCTTATTAGTTATCACGATTTTGAAATAAGTTATTAACGAAATCGATTTCTTTGATAATTTTGAAGCATAATTACATCGTTTTCGTACGGATTTTTTGTTCTAAAAAAATGGTGTTGAGTCGGTTTGGAAGGATTAATCTTCAAATTCTTCTTTATCAACTACGAATGGATAATCGCCAAAAAAAGTTGATAGTTCTCTAATCTTGTAAGTTTTTGTCGAGAATTTGTTTGAAAGTGCAATAATACAGAGATTTTCTTTTGGCAAAGTGATATAAGACGAAGTGTTGCCATGCCACCAACCGTTGTGAAAATAAAAGTGTTGCCCGGTCTCCCAATTGATCATTCTGATACCCAAACCATAATTTTTTTTGCCTTTATGTTCGTTGCTATAGCCTACATAAATGGCTTCTTTTAGTTTTGGGTTTAAAAAATTGGGTGCGTTTCTAGCCAAATCAAATTTGAGCAAATCACGTGGTGTCGAATAGATATTTTTGTCGCCATAAATAGCATCCAAATAATCAAACGGAATTACAAAATCATTACCTTTGTATGAGGGCACAGCGGTTTGTTGGTCTAAATCAAAATCAAAAACGTAAGTGTCAGTCATTTTAAGTGGTTCAAAAATCATTTTTTTCATTGCGGTTTTATAATTCAAGCCCGTAATTTTTTCGATAATTAAAGCCAAAATTGCATAATTGGTATTGCAATATGAAAATTTTGTATCGGCAGGAACTTCCAATTCAAGATGCTTTTGTTGCATAATCCAAACAATATCTTGGTTTTTGAGTGTTTTTTTGGGGTTCCAATTGTTGTTTTCCTCAACAAAATAGGTGTAGTTTTTCAGTCCACTTCTATGTGTAAGTAGGTTTTTGATACTAATTTCGGGATATGGGAATTGCGACAATATGGTATTTACTTTTTGATCCAAAGCAATTTCTTTTAAGTTTATAAGTTCTAATATTGCAGTTGCCGTCATCACTTTGCTCACCGAGGCGAGGTGAAGTGGGGTATTAGCATTAATTTGACTTTGTTTGTTTTTGTCTGCAAAGCCTTGGTATTTTTCAAAAATAATTTGACCGTTTTGTGCCACCAAAAAACTAATGTTTTGATTATCCGCCCAGTTTTTATTAAAAAAAGATTCAATTTCGTTTGCTTTTTGAGAAACATAAGTTGCAGAAAGCATCTTGTTTTGGACGGTTGAAGGTAGTATTTTTGCAAAATTTGCAGGCTGTTTTTCGCCAAAAAAAGTAGTTTGGCTATTTGAATTCGATTTTTTGCAAGATATTAAAAATAAAAAAAAGGCTATATATATAGGAAGGTAACTTTGTTTCATCAGAAAATTTTGTGGCGCAAATATAATCAAAGATAAATTTGAAGTAAATACGATTTATAAAATTATTAACAACAATTTAAGAAAAAGAAAAAATTTGTTAGCATCTTCTTTTTTGTTATATTTGTAACAAAAAAAGCACATATTGTTACATTTACAACTAAATCAATATTTATGAAATTTGGAATCATTCAAGAGCGCAAAAATCCGCCAGACAGAAGGGTTGTTTTTTCGCCATTAGCCTTAAAAAATTTAAAAGATGAATTTCCAAAATCAGAAATCTATGTAGAGAAATCAGAAATTAGAATATTTTCAGACCAAGAATTCCAAAATTTAGGTTTTGAAATAGTAGAAAATTTAGAAGATTGTGAGGTGCTATTTGGCGTAAAAGAAGTGCCTATCGAGGCTTTGATTTCAAACAAAAAATATTTTTTCTTTTCGCACACCATCAAAAAACAACCTTATAACCGAAAATTATTACAGACAATTTTATCAAAAAATATTGAATTATTTGACCATGAAACTATTGTAGATGAGCAACATAGGCGTTTAATTGGCTTTGGAAGATATGCCGGAATTGTGGGTGCCTACAACGCATTCCGTGGGTTTGGACTAAAGTTTGAGTTGTTTGCCTTGCCAAAAGCCAACACCTTGCCAGGACAAGAAGCTTTGATTGCCAAACTCAAAAGACAGGTATTGCCGCCCATTAAAATTGTGCTTACAGGCGATGGAAAAGTTGCACATGGTGCAGTCGAAATTTTGAAAGGAATGAAAATTAAAGCGGTTTCAAAAGTAGATTTTTTGACAAAGATTTATTCGGAGCCCGTATATACACAAATTGATGTTTTGGATTATAACAAACGAATTGACGGGATACAATTAGACAAATTTGACTTTTATAACAATCCAACAGCTTATATTTCGGATTTTGAAAAATTCACAAAAGTTTCAGATATTGTTATTTTCGGTCATTTTCATGCAAATGAATCCCCAAACATTTTGACAAATGAAATGCTTTCAGACAAAGATTGCTCGATAAAAGTTGTAGCAGACATTTCATGCGACACCAATGGACCGGTAGCATGCACTATTCGTGCTTCGACAATCGAAAATCCATTTTTTGGATATTTACCAGCACAAAAATCAGAAGTCTCCTATATGCACCCTGCTGCAATAGTGGTGATGTCTGTTGACAATTTGCCATGTGAATTGCCCAAAGATGCTAGTGAAGGTTTTGGCGAAATGTTTTTGAAACATGTAATTCCAGCTTTTTTTGATGGAGACAAAAACGGAATTTTGCAACGTGCCAAAATGACCCAAAACGGAAAATTAACACCAAATTTTGCCTATTTACAAGATTATGTTGACGGAAAATAAATTTTTATAATCATTATAATATAGAAGCAATCACTTTTGGAAAAAATTCTTGCTCCAAAAGGTGGACTCTTTGAGCGATTTGGATTGGAGAATCACAATCTTGAATATTTATTTTTGTTTGAAAAATAATATTTCCTTCATCATAATTTTGGTTTACAAAATGAATCGTAATTCCGGTTTCAAATTCTTTTTGATCAAAAACAGCTTGATGAACATGATTGCCATACATTCCTTTTCCGCCAAATTTTGGAAGCAACGCTGGATGAATATTGATGATTTTGTTGGGATAAAAATGTACAATTTCGCTTGGCATTTTGAGCAAAAAACCCGCCAAAATGATTAGGTCTGGGTTTATTAGATTTAATTTTTGTAAGACAAAACCGTCATTGAGTTGTGATTTATCAAAAACAAAGGATTCAATTTGATGATTTTTGGCACGAACTAATACTTTGGCATCAGCATTGTTTGAGAAAATACCGACAACAGCCCCAAGAAGATTGTTTTTGAAATATTGAACAATGTTCTCGGCGTTTGTGCCCGATCCAGAAGCAAAAATGACAATTTTTTTCATTTAAAGTAAACTTATTTTTGCAAAAAAAAGCAATAAAAATGATAATAAATATTTTTTTGACGGGTTTCTAAATTTTTTTTTTTAAATTCGTTGATACATTTATCAACTAAAGTGTTGTTTTAAAATAAAGTTTTTTATTTTTGCCAACAAATTAAAATTTAAAATTAGAAACTATGTCAGACATTGCATCAAGAGTAAAAGCGATTATCGTGGACAAATTAGGCGTTGACGAGAACGAAGTAGTATTAGAAGCAAGCTTTACCAACGATTTGGGAGCAGATTCTTTGGACACTGTAGAACTTATTATGGAGTTCGAAAAAGAGTTTGACATTCAAATTCCGGACGACCAAGCAGAAAATATTGCAACAGTTGGTCAAGCTATTTCATATATCGAAGAAGCTAAAAAATAATAAACCAAACACCCAATTTTAAAACAATCTAAAATTGGGTGTTTTTTATTGTAAAATACCACCATTTTATTACAAACTAAATTTTGCTTTCAAATTTTTAGTAAATTTGTAAAGCAATTTAATTCAATAAATCCAAACACATGCAGTTAAAACGAGTTGTAGTAACAGGATTAGGCGCATTAACTCCAATTGGAAACAATATTCAAGAATATTGGAACGGGCTCGTTAACGGTGTTAGCGGAGCTGCTCCTATAACTTATTTTGATGTTTCAAAATTCAAAACACAATTTGCTTGTGAATTGAAAAATTTTAATATAGAAAATTTTTTAGACCGAAAAGAAGCCCGAAAAATGGATCGTTATACACAATATGCGATGGTAGCCACAGATGAGGCCGTTTTGGATGCAAATTTTGATTTAGAAAAAATAGACAAAGACAGAATTGGCGTGATTTGGGGTTCTGGTATTGGAGGATTAGAAACTTTTCAGGTAGAAATGCTCGAATTTGGCAGAGGCGATGGCACTCCCCGCTTCAATCCATTTTTTATTCCAAAAATGATTTCGGATATAGCCGCAGGTCACATTTCTATAAAATACGGGTTTAGAGGCCCCAATTTTGCTACAGTTTCGGCTTGTGCATCATCAACAAATGCAATAATTGATGCCTTTAACTATATAAGATTGGGCTATGCAGACGCCATGATTGCAGGAGGATCTGAAGCAGCAGTATCGATAGCTGGCATAGGCGGATTTAATGCAATGCATGCCCTTTCGACCAGAAATGATGATCCAAAAACAGCTTCAAGACCCATGGACAAAGACCGTGAAGGATTTGTGCTCGGCGAGGGTGCGGGTTCGTTAATGCTAGAAGAATATGAGCACGCTATTGCTCGAGGTGCCAAAATTTATTGTGAAATTGGCGGAGGAGGCATGTCTGCAGACGCACATCATATCACTGCTCCACATCCTGATGGTTTGGGTGCCAAAAATGTGATGATCAACTGCCTTCGTGATGCAGGATTGCAACCCACAGATGTTGACGGGGTCAATATGCACGGGACATCAACACCATTAGGAGATATTGCAGAAAGCAAAGCCATTCAACACGTTTTTGGTGAGCATGCCTATAGCTTGAGCCTAAATTCGACCAAATCGATGACTGGTCATTTGCTTGGAGCCGCTGGTGTTGTAGAGACAATATCATCAATTTTATCTATCAAACACGGTATCGTACCGCCAACAATAAACCACTTTACAGATGACGAAAGTATCGATTCGAGATTAAATTTTACTTTCAATGTGGCGCAAAAACGCGATGTAAAAATCTTGATGAGTAATACATTTGGTTTTGGTGGGCATAATGCTTGCGTTTTGATAAAAAAATTAGAACTTTAGCTTTGATATCATTTTTAAATAAAATATTCTCAAAATCCCGTTCTACAAAAAATGGGATTTTTTTTGATGCCCTAAAAAAAGTATTGGCTTTTGAACCCATCAATTTAGAACATTATCAAAGAGCATTTACGCATCGGTCGATGAATATGACAGACGCAGATGGAAACCCTTTTAGCTATGAACGACTCGAGTTTTTGGGGGATGCGATGATAAGTTCGATAGTGGCAGCACACCTTTTTGAAAAAGTACCAAATGGCGACGAGGGCTATTTGACCCAAATGCGGTCAAAAATTGTAAGTCGTGACCACCTTAATACGATTGGAAAAAATTTGGATTTGATATCTTTTTTAGAAAGCAAAACTACATCACAACATTTTGGAGAAAACATTTATGGCAATATATTTGAGGCTTTAATAGGTGCCATATATTTGGACAAAGGTTATCCTACATGCGAAAAATTTATACAAAAAACAATTGTAAAACCATATATCAATATTGCAAAATTAGAAGGAAAAGTAATTAGTTATAAAAGTTTGATGATAGAATGGTGTCAAAAAGAAAAAAAGATATTTCGGTTTGAATCTTATGAAGATAACGGTATTAAAGGCGAGCGCTATTTTGGGGTAAAACTTTATATTGAGAACAAATTGATTTCAAAAACAAGAGCAATATCCAAAAAGAAAGCAGAAGAAAAAGCGGCACAAAGAGCCTATTTTGCGTTTCAAAATAAAATAGGTACAAAATAGCAGGACGATTTTTTAAAACTATATCGTTTTCGTTATCAAAAATAAAAAAAGCTTGATTTTTGATAGCTTTTTGTGTTTTAAAAATCCCTACATTTACAAATTAATTCTAATTAGGATGGGGGTTTTCAAATTGCAAATAGACGATTTTGACGAAGTCACTTTCGAGTTAATCGCAATACATAGTACGTTAGAAGATTATAGATTGGCATTTTTTTTGAATCAAAAGCTGCCCATTTTATTAGAAAAAAACAAAAAACCAATTGAAGTCATGACTAAAAACGGTGAGGTTTGTTTTACAAAATTTTCATATTTTGACATAGATCTTGATTTAGATTGGAATTTATTTCAGAATAAGAATGAAATTGAAATTGTAGAAACAAACAACCAACAAAATTTATTTATGTACACAGAAATGGCAATTTCTAACACTATATATATGTTGCCCGAATTTAAGAAAGTAGATTTTTTTTTAAAAATCGAAAATCAAAATTCCAATATTAATGTTTTGGAAATCATTTCAAAAATAAAAAAAATAAAAAGCATTTCGACAGTTTATCTTGTTGAAAATCAAAATATAAAGTCTAAAAATAATTTAATATTTCAATAAAATGCCAACATTAAAAAAAACTAAAATAGTAGCCACACTCGGGCCAGCATGCA
>JAYTNQ010000274.1:0-1313 GCA_043748255.1 Bacteroidota bacterium | reverse complement strand
GTGTTTAGGGCAAAATATTGCGAAAAACTCAAGGCAAAATCCGAGGTTTTGTACCAGCAAATTCGAGAAGAATTGTGGCAGAAACAATGGGTAGTTTTTGCCAAAAAACCTTTTGGAAATCCAAAATCGGTGGTGGAATATTTGGGGCGTTATACCCACAAAATCGCCATCAGCAACCACCGAATCAGGCATATAGAGGCTCAAAATATAACTTTTGACTACAAAGATTATCGGTGTGAGGGTTTGAAAAAACAAATGACACTCACGCATCAAGAATTTATCCGAAGGTTTGCTTTGCATATTTTGCCCAAACGCTTTGTCAAAATACGCCATTATGGCTTTTTGAGCAGCACTTGGAAGCGTCAAAAGCTGCGGCTTTTGCAGGAAAAACTCAAGGTAAAAGTGCTTGAAAAAAGGGAGAAAAAGATACTCATGCCCAAATGTTCGTGTTGCAAAGTCGGCATTTTGCATACCATTTCGGTGTTTGACAAACGAGGACCGCCAAATTGGTATCTTGGCATTGGCCAAAATGCAAGCTCCTGCAAAAATTAGATTGTGGGTAAGGGCACTTATGCCCTAAAGTGATGCAAAACGCTACAAAAATTTGCAAAATGACATACCATAAAAAAAAGAGATACAATTATCTCTTTGAAATCTTCACAAAACTTTACGATAACCCCATAGAGGTGATAAAATTGACGGTTCCGTTCAACCGGAGTTTCATTGTTGGCTTTTCAAGCCCAACGAAACTCTAGCTGTTGAACTAAACCTACGGTAGCTGTGATACCGAAAATTTTGTACTTTGCAAATCTAATTAAATATATCTAATATGACAACAAAAAAAAACATTCCGAGGAATTAAGATTCAACAAGTATGTGAATCGAGCAAAGCGAGAAGTGATTGGTTTTGAAGAGCTTATAACCCGTTTTGAGCGAAATCTTTCGATTTTGGGCAGAAGCCAAAGCACTTTTGATAATTATGCGCTTCATCTAGCTGCTATTTCGCTACATTTCGGCAAAATTCCTACCGAATTGGATCCTGAACAAGTTCAGGATTATTTGTATTATCTGCAAAAAAAATCCAAAACGCCTTCACAAACCTACTTTAAGCATACTGTTTATGGGTTGAAGGGTTTGCTGAAATCCGAGGGTTTGCCCAATCATTTTTTGCAACTTCCGAGTATTAAACACGAAAAAACACTGCCTGTTGTTTTGAGCAAACAAGAGGTTTGGTCAATGCTTCAAAAGGCAAAATTACTCAAGCACAGAATCTTGATAGGACTACTTTATGGTTGTGGACTTCGGTGCATGGA
>JAYTNQ010000273.1:0-9678 GCA_043748255.1 Bacteroidota bacterium | reverse complement strand
CAATGCCGATACATTTGACACAAAAGCAAACATAACCCTTACTTTTGATTAAATAATCAACCCCGTTTTTTAAAAAATTAGCCCAAACAAAGAAATTTGAAAAGACTTTTTTGGGCGTGCCCCTAGCGGGTCGGTCTCCGGCTCCCGCTTTTTGGGGCAGGCTGAAAAACGCCAGCCCCAAAAGAGCTCCGCCTTTGCCCTCACGCGAAAAACCAAATAGAAACATAAAACAACAAGTTTTTCAGTCTATTTTATACCCATATTTAGAATTAATATATCAGAAATAGCACAAATTTTATTTTGAAGAAACAAACATTCATTTTGACCCAACAAATAAATCTAATTTTTAACGTTGAGATCAAAAAAAACAACTTACAAAAAACATTTTAGCTATTTTTTTAGAATAGTAATCACTTCAAATTCGTACATTTGTGCCCAAAAAACAAAAGAAAGATTTTGGAAAATCATTCAAAAACAAATCTTGTAAGTACAATTTTCAACGATTTCAAAGAAATAACCAAAGCAGGATTAGCAATTAGCGTACTATTTTCGTCGTTAGCAGGATATTTATTAGGTTTTGACAACACAAACCCATTTAGCTGGACTGTTTTTGGTATGCTAATAGTTGGCGGCTACTGCATGGTTGGAGCTTCAAACGTTTTTAATCAAATCATCGAAAAAGATCTTGACGCACTCATGGATCGAACCAAAAACCGCCCCGTTGCCTCAAACAGAATGAGCGTTAATACCGCTTTTATAATTGCTTGTCTATTAACCATCATAGGACTTTCGATATTGTATGCCATCAACCCAAAAACAGCGATGTTTGGCGCTATCTCCATATTTTTGTACACCTCCATATATACACCTCTCAAAACCCAAACCCCACTTTCGGTTTTTGTAGGAGCCATTCCGGGCGCTATACCGTTTATGCTCGGCTGGGTCGCAGCCACAGGGCATTTTGGCATAGAAGCCGGCACCTTGTTTTTGATTCAATTTTTTTGGCAATTTCCACATTTTTGGGCCATAGGATGGTTTTTATTCCACGATTATGAAAAAGCTGGTTTTTTTATGCTACCAACCGGCAAAAAAGACAAAGGCACAGCTTTGCAAATTATTTTGTACACCATTTGGCTCATCGTAGCCTCTATTTTGCCCGTTTTTGGATATACAGGACAGCTCAAAATTTCAGCCATTTCAGCCATAATCGTTTTGACGTTAGGAATCTGGATGTTGTGGTATGCCGTGCGATTGTACCAATTTAAAACAGAAAAAGCCGCCAAAAAATTGATGATTACCAGTGTTTTCTATATCACACTATTGCAGCTTATTTTTATAATCGATAAATTTTTAAGACCCTTAAACCTCTTCTAAAAAATGACTATTCAAGAACACAACGAGCGAAATGCACGCTCCAAAAAAATGTTGCTTTGGTTTGCAATTATCAGTATGATAATGGTTTTTGCAGGCCTCACAAGTGCTTATATAGTAAGCAAATCACGCCCAGATTGGAAAGCTTTTGAGATGCCAACAGCCTTTTTTGCAAGCACAATGGTCATTGTGATCAGTAGTTTTACTTTTTTTATGGCCAAAAAATGCCTTCAAAAGAACAATCGAACCGCAACAACCGCCTTGCTTTTGACCACTTTGTGTCTCGGTATTTTGTTTATAATACTTCAATTTCAAGGCTTCAAATCGTTAATTTTGATGGGGCTTTATCCCACAGGAGCAAGCAGTACTGTGAACGCATCATTTTTGTATGTACTTGTTTTTGTGCATCTTATACATCTTATTGGCGGGATAATCACTCTTATAGTAGTTAATTTCAACCATTGGAATCACAAATACAAACAAGGTCAAATTCTGGGTCTGGAATTGGGCGAATTGTTTTGGCACTTTCTTGATTTTTTATGGTTGTATTTATTTTTATTTTTATATTTCTTTAAATAAGAAAAAATTGTAAATTTGGGAACTTTTTAACGAATAAAATTTTATGGCAACGACAGTATCAACTGCAAACAACAATCACGAGCAAGCAGGCGGCAATCACCAACCTTTAGGGGCAGATTATGGCAAATTAATGATGTGGTTTTTTATCGTATCAGATGCACTCACTTTTTCAGGATTTTTGGCGGCTTATGGCTTTTCAAGATTCAAATTTATAGAAACTTGGCCCTTGGCCGAAGAAGTTTTTACACACTTTCCGTTTATGCACGGCGTTGCAGCCCCTATGTATTATGTTGCATTGATGACATTTATCTTGATTGGATCATCTGTTACAATGGTTTTGGCGGTTGATGCAGGGCATCATCTCAACCAATCAAAAGTAGCTTTCTATATGTTTTTGACCATCATTGGCGGGCTAATATTTGTGGGCTCGCAAGCCTGGGAATGGAAAAATTTTATCAAAGGCGAATATGGCGCTATTGAAACCAAAGGAGGCAGTTTGCTTCAATTTGTTGACAAAAGTGGCAAACGAGTAGCCCTCGAAACTTTTGCCGCAAACCTTCCCGAAGAGCGTGAGCATCTTGACCGAAGCAAAGGAAGATGGTTTATGGACGAAGGCACTTTGCCAACCTATAGCGTGGCAGAAATTCAAGAAGGCTTTAAAAATCATCCCGAATTATTGATTAGAACAGAGGTTATTTATCAAGATACCAAAGAAGAACAAACCGATACAAAAATCAACCATGAGTTAAGCTCGCACAAACACAAAACAGTACTTACTCGCGCCGAGTCTGAACACAGATTAGCAAGTGCTACCGTGGTTGTTGAAGGTGCCAACTTGACCAGAAATGAATATGGCAGCAAATTGTTTGCAGATTTCTTTTTCTTTATAACCGGATTTCACGGATTTCACGTTTTTTCAGGAGTAATTATCAATATAATAATCTTTTTTAATGTCATTCTAGGCACATACGAAAAAAGAAAATCTTATGAAATGGTCGAAAAAGTGGGGCTATATTGGCACTTTGTAGATTTGGTTTGGGTATTTGTATTTACAGTTTTCTATTTAGTTTAATTTTCAAAAGTCGTTATCATCATGTCACACGAGCACGTTTCTAATACCAAAAGAATTTGGTTTGTTTTTGGTCTATTATCAGTAGTAACAACGGTTGAGGTTTTTTTAGGAATCATCAAACCAGATTTTCTTCACATGCACAACTTTTTGGGTATGAATTTGTTAAACTGGGTGTTTTATGCACTTACGATTTTCAAAGCATATTATATCGTTTGGGCATTTATGCACATGGAAGGCGAAAAATCAGGACTAAGATGGTCTGTAGTTACACCAGTTATTTTTTTGGTTTTGTATTTGTTGTTTATACTTTTGACAGAAGCCAACTATATATTTGGCGTTTTTAAAGACTCTACCATCAAGTGGAATTTTTAACAATATATTAATCAAAAAAAAAGGTACGTATTGCGTACCTTTTTTTATTTTTGTAATCGAAAATTCCTTTAAAAAAATGAAAAAAAACATCGTCCTGTTTGTGCTTTTTGTATTGCCAATAGTGGCCTATTTGTTTTTTGCGTCCGGAATTAATAGTTTTACAAAACTACCAGTTTTGACATCAAACATCAACGATTTTGACCCCAATTGGAAGTCTTTGAGCCATCAAAAAGTATTATTAAACGACAAAATTACAGTTTTGGGTTTTGCTGGTTTTGACATTCTAAAAAACCGTGGCAACATATTCAATCTAAACACAAAAATTTATGATCGCTATCACGATTTCAAAGATTTGCAGTTTGTATTGCTATGTCCAACGGGATCGGAATTGGATATTCAAAAAATTAAAACGGTGTTGGCCAACAATGGAGATGCTTCAAAATGGCAATTTGTATTTGCTAAACCAGACGAAATTAAAGCTTTTTTTAACAAATTAGAACTCAAAAAAGACAAGTTAAACTTAGATTTTGGGTCAGAAAACGTCTATTTGATAGACAAAAATCGAAATTTGAGAGGTCGCAAAGTAAAAGACCAAAAAGAATACAAAGAAGGCTACAGTTGCTTTCACCAATCTGAATTGAGTAATGAAATGCTCGATGATTTTAAAATAATTTTGTATGAATACCGAGCAGCTCTCAAAAAAAATCACAATGCCGAACGTCAAATTTAAAACAAAATGAAACAAAAAAACAACTCTTATATTTGGATTTCATTTATTGTATTGGTTTTTGGAATTTATGCTATTCCAAAAATAATTGATCGTGTCAAAAATAATGAAATAGTAAAAGGAGATAGCCTTGACCGAGTTGAAAGCCAAAACCGTAAAGCATCAAGCTTATTTGCCGTTGGTCCCGTACCAAAATTTGCATTAACAGATCAAAACAATCAATCTATTGGCAATCAAAATTATGCCAACAAAGTATTTGTAGTAGAATTTTTCTTTTCGACCTGTCCGTCAATTTGTCCAATTATGAACAGAAATATGATTGATATTCAAACAAAATTTCAGAATAGTCCAGACTTTGCTATCGCATCTATAACCATAAACCCAGAAAATGATACCCCAAAAGTACTCAAAGCACATGCCGATTATTTGAAAATCACAGCTCCAAATTGGCATTTTTTGACCGGAAATCAAGACACTATTATGAATCTTTCTAATCAAGGGTTTAATTTGTATGCCGGTTTGAATCCAAAAATTGTAGGAGGATTTGAGCATTCTGGACTGTTTGCGTTAGTCGATAAAAAAGGAATTATAAGATGTCGAAAAGATAATTTTGGCAATCCAATTGTATATTATGACGGACTTGAAAAAGCCGGTGTTGCCGCATTAAAAACCGATATAGCACTCTTATTAAAAGAATAAAAAATGAAAAAAATCATCAAAAAAGCCCACAAAATTTGGATTATTGTTTTGTCTGTCGCCATTCCAATTGTCGTTGCGTTACTTTTTACAATCAAACTCAAAGATTTTGGTATTGATGTTGCACCGCTCCACTTTTTGCCGCCAATATACGCAACCATAAATGGCATTACAGCTATATTGCTTATTGCTGCGGTGATGGCAATCAAAAACGGAAAAATTCCAACACACAAAACACTAATGACTACTGCAATAGCCTGTTCTTTAGCGTTTTTGGGAATGTATGTTGCTTATCATGCCACAGCCGAAGCTACTGTTTTTGGCGATATGAATCACGATGGAAAACTTGATTTTATTGAAAAAACAAGCGTCGGAAACCTACGATTTGTATATTATTTTATTTTATTTACCCATATTTTACTTTCAATTATCATCATTCCGATGGTGCTCACATCATATTCGAGAGCATGGGCTGAACTTTTTGACAAGCATAAAAAAATAGCAAAAATTACATTTCCGCTTTGGCTTTATGTTGCGGTGACAGGCGTAATAGTCTATTTGATGATTTCACCATACTATCAAAACAACCTATAAAAATGGCGATTTTAGCACAAAAAAGTTTGTTATGGTCAAAAAAAATTTGGTTTACTCTTTTGACTTTTTCCAATTTAACAATCGGATATTCTCAATGTGCAATGTGTCGTGCAGTTATAGAAAATGAAGATGGCGCCAACAAGGGTGCGGCTGTTAATGATGGTATTGTTTATTTGATGGCAATTCCATATATTTTGGTTGCCATATTGGGTTTTGTAATTTATAAATCTCGACAAAAAAACAAAACATAAACAGTGCTTTTATCTACAAAAGCATTCCTTTTTTGCGTTTTTTAGTCTAAAATGTTGTTTTTATTTGTTTTTTGATAAAAAACGCTATTCTACTAATGATATTACAAAATTGTGTACTTTAGATTGATGAAAGTCCTACAATTTCCACTATCAAAAATTACAATTTGCTTTGTATTGGGCATTTTGCTTGCATTTTGGTTACAACCATCTGCAAATTTAATATTGCTATTGGTTTTTATAATGTTAATTGTTTTTGGAATTGCCTTTTATTTTGCCAAAAAAGACTTTAATCAAAAACCATATTTTAGCATTATTGCTTACACAATGGCAATTACAATTGGAACCTCAACGCAAGTTGTTCATAACGCTTATTTTCAAAAAAACAACTATTCTCATTTCTGTAAAAATTCCAATCAATCCCATTTTATTTGGGTTTCGCTTTGCGAAAAAATCAAAAGCAGCTCCAAACATGAACGTTTTTTCGCTAATGTTAAACAGCTTGATGCCACACAATCTTCTGGAAAAATTCTTATTAATATCGTAAAAGACAGCGCAAAACACTTTGAAATCGGTGATAATTTGTGGATTTATACCAAAATAATATCGCACAAACCACCGCAAAACCCCAACGGTTTTGACTATGGCGCATATCTCAAAAACAAATCTGTTTTTGCACAAATATATGTAAAGCAGCCGCAATTCAAAAAAACAGATATAATTGATAAGAATATTTGGTTTTGGGCGGCTAAATTTAGAAATAAAATCTTGCAAAACCTTCAAATTCAGCACTATTCGAGTAGAGAGCTTGCGGTTTTGAGCGCGCTAATTTTGGGACAACAACAAGATATTGCTCCAGATATTTTGCAAGATTATCAATTTGCAGGCGCAATTCATATCTTATCTGTTTCTGGTTTGCATGTAGGCTATATTTTGCTGTTTATAAATTTTATTTTAAAACCAATTCCTAAGTCAAAAAAAGGAAATCTCTTTCGGTTTTTTATAACATTTTTGTCGCTGTGGCTTTTTGCTATTGTGGCAGGATTCTCGCCTTCTGTGGTGCGCTCTGCAGCGATGTTTTCGTTTGTGGCAGCCGGAATTTCGCTCAAGCGAGAAAATGACAAGTTTCACACTTTGTTGCTTTCGTTGTTGTTTATCTTGTTTTTTGAGCCATCGTTTTTGTTTGATGTTGGATTTCAATTGAGTTATGTTTGCTTGTTTTTTATCCTTTGGCTGCAGCCTCATTTTGACCAAATTTGGCAACCAAAATATAAATTAACTCGATATTTGTGGCAAATTCTAACGGTTTCTTTTGCCGCCCAAATTGGTGCTTTACCTTTGAGTATCTATTATTTTCATCAGTTTCCGGGTTTGTTTTTTTTAACAAATATACTTGTTTTACCTTGCATCGGTTTTATCATGCTCGTTGGCGGATTGGTGATGTGTCTTGCTTTTTTTGATATTGTAATTCCGGTATTGACCAAAACATCTGTTTGGTCGATTCAATTTTTAGACGGTATTATTAGTAAAATTGCCTCTTACGAAAAATTTATTATCCAAGATATCCCGTTTTCAAAAACAGTATTGTTTTGCTCTTATCTTATGCTTTTTGCAGTGTTTTTTTGGTATGTAACCCCAAATTTTAGCAACCTTAGAAGGGCTTTGTTGGGCGTTTTTGTGTTTCAAATTGGTTTGGCAACTACTCATTATCGGTTTACAAACCAATCGGAGGCTATTGTGTTTCAAATGCCAAAAAACAGTTTGATAGTTATGCGCTTTGGCGAAAAAGCATGGGTGTATGGAAATAGTGTTTTTGTCAAAAACCCAAACAAAATCAATGCTTTGCGCAACTATTTGATAGAAAATTATAGTGTAGTTGTGGGTTCAAAACCGCTTACAAATTTGCTTTTTTTGAATAATAAAAAAATCATTATAATGGACAGTTTGGGTTTGTATCCAAAAAGATGTAGTCCAGATTTGGTTATTCTTACTCAATCTACCCGCATCAATTTAGAACGTTTGATTTTGGATTTGCATCCAAAAATGATAGTGGCAGACGGCTCCAATTATTTGTCAAAAATCAAGCTTTGGAAATCAACTTGCCGCCAACAAAAAATCCCTTTTCACGCTACTGCCGAAAAGGGATTTTATAGAATTGAATAATTTGACAGACTTTATTATGCCGATTTTTTCTTTTTTCGCAATTGTTTTTTAGTCAATTTTTCGACAGTTGCTGGTTTTGTTTCTACAGTTTTTGATTTTTTGTTGTTTTTCAAAATATCATTTGCGCCAGACAACCAAGCCGAAGGGCCGCCTGCAACATAGCCCGTTTTGCCCAATTGATCAAAATTGAGTTTACCATCGATATAGCTTGCGTTTGTGATCCAAATGGTTGGATAGCCTTGTATGCCAAATGCTTGTTGCAAATTGCTGTTTTGCACTTTTAGTTCTTGGCTTTGCGGGGTTCTTTTTGGAAAATCTACTTCAACCAAAACTACGTTTTCAGTGGCCCAAGCTGCAAATTCTGGTTTTTTTAAAACTTCGTTTTGTAGCCGAATGCACCAGCCACACCAGTCGCTTCCCGTAAAAAAAAGTAGCATCGGCTTGTTGGTTTTGTTGGAAACTTCGATGGCTTTGTTGAGGTCTGTTTCCCATTTTAGTTCTTGCGAAAAGGCAAAAACCGAGTTGAATAATACAAATAATAATACTGTTAATTTTTTCATTTTATGTTTTTTATTAGTGTTCAAAAATAGTGCCGAAATATAAAAATTTTATTTGACTTCTTGCACTAATTTTTTAATAAATGGTGTTGTAATGATCAAAAACAATCCTGCAATCAGTGCGTATATCGCTAATTGATAATAGCCTTCGGTATATGAAGCAAGTTTGTCTGTCAATGTTGCGCCCTCTGCTGTATTTGACATGGCTGCGCCTAATTTTCCTGCGGCTAATTGTCCAAAAGCCGATGCCAAAAACCACAATCCCATCATCATTCCGAAGAGTTTTTTTGGAGATAATTTGGTGATGATTGACATTCCAATTGGCCCCAAACACAACTCGCCAATAGTAGTGATAAGGTATGCAAACGTAAAAATGTTTAAAGAAGTTACTCCTTTATTATCTGCAAAAAACTTGGTGTAATAAAAAATATAAAAGGAAGCACTTAAAAACAAAAACCCGATTCCAAATTTAATCAGGGTGCTTGGCTCTAATTTTCGTTTGGCCAACCCTATCCAAAGCAAACCAATAATTGGACTTAAAATAATCACAAAGAGGGTGTTGGCACTATTATTCACCGCATTTGGCAAAACGTTAAATGTCAGCAAGTTATGATCTAAATTTTCTCTGGCGAACAAGGATAACGACCCACCACTTTGCTCATATATGGCATTAAAAACAAAATAGAAAAATATAAAAACAAAGGCGGCTAATAGTTTTTTTCGGGTGTCAATGGACTTCAGTTTATAAACTTCAAATGCAAAATAAGATAGTGCAACAGCCAATACGGTGTACATAAAATAATCGGTGTATGTAGTGTTTTTTACCATTATAAAAATCAATGGAATACTCAAAATGGAACCTACATAAACCCCAATTTCTCTAATTTTTCGTTTGCTCTCTGGCAAATCAATCAAGGGTGAATCTCCAATGGGACCTAAATGTTTTTTAGTAAATATAAATGTGATTAACCCCAACGACATTACTATTGCTGCAGAAAGGAAACACAAATTCCAGGAGTAAAATTCGCCCAAATAAATACATAAAATTCCGCCTAATAGCCCGCCAACATTGATTCCGGCATAAAACATTCCGTAGCCCGCATCCCGACGATGGTCTTTTTCGTGATACAATTCGCCAACCATCGACGATATATTTGGTTTGAAAAAACCAGTTCCAATGATCGAAAATGCAATGCCATAATAAAACAAATCTTGTGGCGAAAATGCAATCAATAAATTGCCAAGAATCATGACAATGCCGCCAAAAAACAACGATTTTCTAAAACCCAATATTTTATC
>JAYTNQ010000272.1:0-1316 GCA_043748255.1 Bacteroidota bacterium | reverse complement strand
TTTGTCTGCAAATTTAGTAAAATAAAACAACAAATGTTTACAGGAATTATAGAATCATTGGGACGCGTTGTAGCGCTTCAAAAAATAGATAGCAATCTTCATGTTACAGTCGAATCTGTTTTGACAAACGAGCTAAAAATAGACCAAAGTATCGCTCATAATGGCGTCTGTCTGACGGTTGTGGCTATCGAAAACAACCAATATACGGTTGTTGCTATCGACGAAACGCTTCAAAAATCAAATTTAAAAAATTGGAAAACAGGTGATTATGTCAATCTTGAACGTGCCATGAAGCTAGGCAATCGGCTTGACGGGCATATCGTTCAGGGTCATGTTGATCAAATTGGTGTTTGCAAAAGCATCGAAAATCAAAACGGAAGTTGGATTTTTCGGTTCGAATATAATGCAAGCCTGAACAATATTACTATAGAAAAAGGCTCAATCACAGTCAATGGTGTTAGCCTTACAGTTGTGTCTGCCGCCAAAAACCAGTTTAGTGTAGCAATCATCCCATATACTTTTGAGCATACTAATTTTCAAAATTTTGAAATTGGCAGTATCGTCAATCTTGAGTTTGATGTCATTGGCAAATATGTAGCGAGGCTAATGGCTGGATATTAGAAGAGAGAAACAAATAGTTCCGCTATTTTGAAATATTAGATTGTCTAAATTGTTGCCGTTTTTTTAATAAAAAAGATTTTTTTATGAATTAGCTTTAACAGCAAAGCGATTTAAATTATGAACAATTTGAATTTTTTTGACAATTATTTGTTATTTTTGACATTGTTTTTGATTAAAAACATTTTTATAATCAAGTTTTCCTAAACACAAATCAAGTCATGTTGTACCACAAATTAGGCAAATTTCCGCAAAAGCGGCACACACAATTTGAAAAACCAAATGGAGGGTTTTATTACGAACAGCTTTTTGGCACAGAGGGTTTTCACGGACATTCCTCCTTGCTATATCACCTGTATCGTCCCACACAAATCAAAGAAATTATAAAATCATACTCGGTCGAGCCCAATATTGCTGTTTCCAAAAACATCAAATCGATGCTCCTCAAAGGCTTTGATTTGCCTGAAGATCAAGATTTTCTTGGCTCGAGAAAACCACTTTTGGTAAACAAAGATTGCACAATAGGGCTTGCAGCACCAAAAGACTCGATGACGCAATATTTTTATAAAAATGCAGATGCCGATGAATTGCTTTTTGTGCATCATGGCAGTGGCACATTGCGCACGATGCTGGGCAATATTGATTTTGAATATGGCGACTATCTCATTATTCCAAGAGGTGTGATTTATCAAATAGAT
>JAYTNQ010000271.1:0-3675 GCA_043748255.1 Bacteroidota bacterium | reverse complement strand
TTAATTTAAGAATTGCTTTTACAAATACTTCTGTTGATCCAGGTTTTAGACTAAAATAAAGATCGGGTTCGAGGCACTCTATTTCCATCAAAAAAAGTTCGTTGTTGAGGATAATCCCATCAACTCTGGCGTATAATAGATCTTCATCGAAACTATCAACCACTTTTTGTGCTTTTTCGATAAGCATTTTTGAGGGTTGTGCCAAAGAATATTGTCCGCCAAATTGTGATTGAATTCTGAAATCGCCTGCAACGGGTTTTTTGTTGACGGCATGCGAAAATTGTTTGTCAAAAAACACAAAGGAAGTTTCGCCTTCTGTTTGAATTTCTGGCATAAATTCTTGTAGCAATAAATCTTTTTGGGCTGCAATGGATTGATATTCTTGATTTATTGGGTCAATATCCTGAATATCAAATACTTTTGTGAGGTATGAGCCCGCAGAATAAGCTGGTTTTATGACTGCTTTTTTCCAGTGTTTTGGCACTATTTGTTGAAGAGCTAATTGGTTTGTTTTGGGTATAAAAACGGTTGGAATGATTGCAATTCCTTTTTGTTGCAAATCTTGCAAATAAAATTTGTGTTTGTTTTGGTTGATAACAGCAAGAGCATTGAGGGTTTTGATTTTTGCTTTTTCTATTTGTTGTAGCCAATTGTCAAATTGGGTTTGTTTTTCAAAATAGTCCCAGGTGTTTCTAAAAATGAGTAGGTCAAAATCGTTCCAATTGATTTGGTCATCGTCCCAGATTACAGCTGTTGCTTGATGGTTGTATTTGGCCAATTCTGGTATGAGAAGTTGGTCTGAAAGTGTTAGGTTTGGTAAATCTTTGCAGGTGAGAAGTGCTATTTTCATGTTGTTTTAATAAAGATTGGTTCGTAAAGCTGGTATATAACAATTGGGAGCCGAGAATAGCCGAAAAACTTGTGCTTTTTAGCCTATTTTTATCAAAAAAAATCTTCCTTAACATAGGCTATTGAACATTTTTTTACTTGTTTTGACAAAAAATAACTGTACTTTATAGTCCGTTTTATGCTCCTATTTGGTTTAAGCTTCAATAAAATATCATTTTGTGGTATCCGTTTCTATTAGTCCATCTCGCAAACGGATGATTCTGTGGGCATAAGCTGCAATTTCTTCTTCGTGTGTGACCAGAATAACCGTGTTTCCTTGTGCGTGAATGTCGCCAAAGAGTTTCATGATTTCGAGCGAAGTGATGCTGTCAAGGTTTCCTGTTGGCTCGTCTGCCAAAATAATTGAGGGCTTGTTGACCAATGCTCTAGCGATGGCTACACGTTGCCTTTGTCCGCCTGAAAGTTGATTGGGTTGGTGGTCCATTCTGTCTGCAAGATTAACTTGGTGCAAGACTTCGGTAGCACGCAGTTGCCGTTCTGATTTTGAAAATCCGGCATAGACCATTGGAAGTGCTACATTATCTAAAGCGGTTGTTCTGGGCAAAAGGTTAAAAGTTTGAAATACAAATCCTATTTCTTGGTTACGAATTTCAGCAAGATTATCGTCGTGCATTTTTGAAACGTCTTGACCGTTAAGAATATAGCTGCCAGATGTTGGTGTGTCAAGACATCCCAAAAGGTTCATCAATGTAGATTTTCCAGAACCCGATGGTCCCATGAGGGCTACATATTCGCCTTTGTTGATTTCTAAATCAATGCCTTTGAGCACATACACGGTTTCGTTTCCGAGAATAAAATTTCGTTTGATGTTGCTAATTTTGATAAGTGGTTCCATAGCGATGCGTTTGAAAATGTAGTTTTTATTGGTATAAAAAATCGGTGTTTTGTTACAAAAATAATTTTCAATGGGTTTTTTTGAGGGTTCGAGCCGCTAAAAAAAGTGAGGTTAATGTAAGTATTGCTGCCAAAAAAAACGGTGCTCCCGGCAGGTAAATAGGACTGTTTTTTGAAGTAGCAAATGCAAATAAGTTGGTCATTATCAAGGGACCGACAATCGAAGTAAGGCTCATCAGGCTGGTGAGTGCACCTTGTAGCTCGCCTTGCTCATTGCTTGGTACTTGGGCTGATATAATGCCTTGTAAAGCTGGCCCACTGATGCCACCGAGGCAATAGGGTATCAAAAAGGCAATCATCATCCAATCTTTTGATGCCAATCCGAATAACAATAAACCAAGTGACGAAAAACTGGTGCCCAAATAAATGGCTTTTTTTTGTCCTATTTTGGGTATAATTTTGCGTATCAAAAATCCTTGTACAAAAGCTACCAAAACCCCAACAACAGCAAGGGAATAACCAACGATTTCGGGTGTCCAGTTGAATTTGAACATAGTATAAAATGCCCAATTGGATTGAACCGCGTGCGAGGCGATAAAAGTGAGTACTAACGAGGCAACAAGTCCAGCAATTACAGGGTGTTTTTGAAGGGTTTTGAGTGATCCAATTGGGTTTGCTCGTTTCCATTCAAATGGGCGTCTATTTTCTTTAGACAAAGATTCTGGAAGGATAAAGTAGCCGTAAATAAAATTAAGTAATGTAAGTCCCGCCGCTAAAAAGAAAGGCACGTTGGCACCCCATTTGCTTGCTACACCTCCTATAATAGGTCCAATAATAAAACCAAGACCAAAAGCGGCTCCTATAAGTCCAAAATTCTGACCTCTTTTTTCGGGGGTGCTAATGTCTGCAATATAGGCAGTTGCCGTTGTAAAACTGGCACCCATAATACCAGCAATAATTCGGCCCGCAAAAAGCCACGCAATTGTAGGGGCAAAAGCGTGCAGAAGATAATCAAGTCCAAGCCCAAATAGCGAGAGCAATAAAATGGGTCTTCGCCCAAATTTGTCACTCAATCCGCCCAAAATTGGGGCGCAAATAAATTGCATAAAAGCGGTTGAAAAAATCAATAAACCACCGTATCGAGAGGCTTCGTTGATACCAAGTCCCGTTAGTTTTTCGATCAAAGTGGGCACAATTGGAATGATAATTCCCAATCCAATCACATCTACCAATACGGTTATGAAAATAAAACCTAAGGCGGCATTTCGTTTTTGTGTCATTGTTATATTTATTCTTTTGTGATGATTAATGATGCTTTTATGCCAAGTGTGAGGTTCCAATAATTGGCAGATATGAGTTGTCCTTTGTCATCAAACAAACGAAATTCGGCGGTGTTTGGCGCATACACACCTTCGTTAAGTGCTTGAATATCAATTTTATTAAACCCATTTGTCAATTCAATTTTTACTTCTCTATAGTTTGCTTCAAGCAAAATTTCGTGCACTTGCACCATATCATTTACATAAATGCGCACCATATCGCCATCGATTTCGCCATAATCACGACAAATTAATCTAACAAATTTTCCGTTGCTTCTAAAATCGCCCAAATATTGATCTGTTTTGAACGGAATTTGTCCATCTCCATCAGATTGGTTCAGCCTTTTTTGAATAATATCACCAGGATTTGCAAAAACGGTTTTTGTGGCCAAATTTGATTTTTGTCTTGGAAACGGCAAATTTGGATCAGGGAATTTGTCGTTATAAACTGGTGGCACTTTCAAATTAAAGTTAAAATTTTCTGGCTTTTGCTGTGGCAAAACAACCGAAGGAGTGGTTTTTGACAAAATTGGCATAGGCGGAAGTTTTGTTTTCTTGAACAATTCCGGCTGTGCAAACCCTTGATTTACAGTTAGTATAAAAATAAAAAAAC
>JAYTNQ010000270.1:0-3692 GCA_043748255.1 Bacteroidota bacterium | reverse complement strand
TCTGAAATGGACGCCAAAAAAATATTTCCAAAAGCCATTTGGAACGATTTGCACCTACAGATGATTTGGTACGGGCGTGAATATTCGCCTGCAAGAGGATGGGATTTGGAACGGGATATTATTACCAAAACAATTGGTAGAAAGGAAGTTATAAAAGAATATCAAATCAAAAAAACCACTAAAAAATAGTGACTTTAGTTTAATACAGTTTCAAATTGCAAATCGCCAACTTTCAGAAACCGCAATGCTTTTGAATAGTTTAGTAAAAAAGAAACAATTTCTTTCTTTGGTTTCAATTTTGTAACGATTTTTTTTGAGTAAATTTTATCCATAATTGCTGTTTTTTATCAAAACGCAACATCGATACATATATTGTTAAGCCGACAAAATAATTTTGTTTTTGGCAATTACTTTTCTCAAATTTTGAATCGCGTAGCGCATTCTGCCCAATGCTGTATTGATGCTAACACCTGTCAATTCTGAAATTTCTTTGAAACTAAGGTCTTGATACATACGCATCATCAAGACTTCTTTTTGATCTGCCGGCAGCTCATTTACAATTCGTTTTAGATCATTTTTGATTTGCTCGCCAATAATTTGATCTTCGATAGTACTTTCGTTATCGCTCATAAACGAAAATATCGAATAGGTTTCTGTTTCTCGAACAACGGGCATACGCTTGTTTTTTCTAAAATAATCAATTACCAAATTGTGAGAAATGCGCATCACCCATGGCAAAAATTTTCCTTCTTCATGGTATGATTTTGATTTCAAAGTTTTGATTACTTTTATAAAAGTATCTTGAAAAACATCATTACAAACCTCGGGATCTGGAATTTTTGAATAAATAAAACCGTAAATTTTTGATTGGTGTCTGTTGATTAGTGTAGCTAAAGCATTTTCGTCACCGGCTACATAATTTTTTACCAACAAAGCGTCTGGAATTTGAACATTAGCCATAAGATTACCTTTTAGTTTGGGTTGAAAGTAGAGATTTTCTCTAAAAAGTAATTTTATTGTATAGGCTTTGTTATTTTGTTGTTAAATTATTTTTCAAATATTGCAAAAATATTTTTTATAAAACAAATATAAAACCAAACTTTAACATAATTTATCTTAAATATGTATAAAAAACATTTTTATTGTAACAATAGTAATGCAAATATTGTTGAATTTAAAAATATTCACATACAAAAATGTGATGTTGCAATATTGAACTTGTTTAATTTGAAAAAATAAAAATGATTACCTAATACAAATAACATTGGTTTTACTGAAAATTATTTTCAAAAATTACAATAAATTTAAGAAGCATTCGTTGAAATATAAGTAAATTGCAGACTTTAAATAACACCTTATGAATCAAATTAAAATACTTTGGGTAGATGACGAAATTGACTTACTAAAACCCCATATTTTGTTTCTCGAAAAAAAAAATTACCACCTTACCACCTGTAATAATGGCCGCGATGCGATAGACATTTTTGAAGAAGGCAATTTTGATATTGTTTTTCTGGACGAAAATATGCCTGGGATGAGCGGTTTGGAAACGTTGATGGAAATGAAAGAGAAAAAATCGGCTACTCCAATGATTATGATTACCAAAAGTGAAGAAGAATACTTGATGGAAGAGGCGATAGGATCAAAAATTGCAGATTATTTGATAAAACCAGTAAATCCAAATCAGATTTTGCTGAGTTTGAAAAAAAATCTTGATCATTCTCGCTTGATATCTGAAAAAACAACTTTGGATTATCAAAAAGAGTTTCGCAAAATATCGATGGATCTGGCAACGGTCAACAGCTTTGAAGATTGGATTGAAGTATATAAAAAATTAATTCATTGGGAAATCGAACTCGAAAATATAGACGACCAAGCTATGATTTCGATTTTGGAATCACAAAAAGTAGAAGCCAATTCGCTTTTTGGTAAATTTATAGAGCGAAATTATGAAAATTGGTTTGAGCCAAATGCTTCAAAACCAGTTCAATCGCATACTTTATTTAGAGAATTAGTTGTACCCGAAATTATCAAAAAAGACAAACCCGTTTTGTTTGTTGTAATCGACAATCTTCGATATGACCAGTGGAAAGTGTTTGAGAGTGTGGTAAATAATCACTATAAATTGGAAAGAGAAGTGCCCTATTATGCCATTTTGCCAACTGCTACACAATATGCGAGAAATGCTATTTTTTCAGGATTGACTCCATTGGAAATGGAAAAACAGTTTTCGCAATATTGGAAAAATGATGTCGAAGATGGGGGCAAAAATCTATATGAAGCCGAGTTTTTGACGGCACATCTAAAACGTTTGGGAATCAATATCAAACAAGATTATTTTAAAATCACCAATCTTGCAAGTGGCAAAAAATTAGTTGATAATTTTAAAGCTTTAAAAAACAATGACTTGGTGACAATTGTTTACAATTTTGTTGATATGCTTTCACATGCCAAAACCGAAATGGATGTTGTCAAAGAATTGGCTTCAGATGACAAGGCCTATCGCTCATTGACGTTGAGTTGGTTCAAAAATTCGCCATTATTAGAGATTATACAACAGGCACAAAAATTGGGTTTTAAGCTCATTATCACAACAGATCATGGCACAATTAATGTTAAAAATCCTTCAAAAGTGGTGGGCGACAAAAACACAAGTCTAAATTTGCGATACAAAACAGGGCGCAGTTTGACTTTTGATGACAAGGACGTTTATGCGGTCAAGGAACCAAAAAAAATTGGTTTGCCAACCATAAATATGAGTAGTTCATATATATTTGCCAAAAATGATTTGTTTTTGGCCTATGTCAACAACTATAACCATTATGTTAGCTATTATCGTAATACTTACCAACACGGCGGCATTTCGCTCGAAGAAATGATTATTCCGTTTTTGGTTTTAAACCCGAGATAAAAATTTTTAAATGACAATTACATATCAATTATCTGAAATTGAAGCTGTTGCAACAATTATTCTAAATCAAAACCCTTCCAAAATTATGGTTTTTGATGGTGATATGGGCGTTGGCAAAACCACGTTGATCAAGCAATTGGTCAAACAATTGGGCGTTCAAACCTCGACCAGTAGCCCCACTTTTTCTTTGGTAAATGAATATCAAACCGTTGATAATCAAGTTGTCTATCACTTTGATTTTTATAGATTAAAAACACAAATTGAAGCATTAGATTTTGGTATTGAAGATTATTTTTATTCCAACAATTGGTGTTTTATCGAATGGGGGGATAAAATTCCAGATTTGATTCCTGTTGAACATACGAAAATCAAAATTATGACGCTCGAAAACGGAGATAGACACCTTGAAATTCAATAAAAATGAAAACTACCATAATTCCATATAATCCTACGTTAAAAGAAGCAGTCAAAATTTTGAACATAGAATGGTTGCAGCGTCATTTTTCGGTGGAGCCAATTGACGAAATTTTACTATCAAATCCTCAAGCTTCTATTATCGACAAAGGGGGATTTGTTTTTTTGGCACAACACGAAAATCAAATTGTTGGTACTTTTTCGTTTATCAAAATCAACGATTTTGAATTTGAATTGAGCAAAATGGCAGTTTCAGAGCCTCATCAAGGTTTGGGTATAGGCAACTTAATTCTTGAATTTGCAATAGATTTTGGGGTAAAAAAGGGTTGGCACATTATCTCTCTTTTTTCAAATACGAAGTTAGAGC
>JAYTNQ010000269.1:0-1325 GCA_043748255.1 Bacteroidota bacterium | reverse complement strand
GCCACCGCCACGGCCGTGATTGGCACCGTCACCTTGAGCAACGGCGAAGTCAAGACCTTCACCGTACCAGGCAGCTTGGCCCCAGGCCAGAGCTTCACCACCACGTTCACCACCACAGCGCCCAACAACACTGGCACACCGACCTTGGTAGGCACCAGCACGGTCGCCACCAGCACCCCTGAGAGCAACTTGGCCAACAACAGCAGCGGCGACACCCTGGTGGTGCTGTACGCCGACCCTGCGGTCACCGTCAACCCGATTCCTGCGGGCACGCCAGGCTCGACCGTCACCGCCACCATCACACTGGCCAACAACGGCTCCACCACCGTCACCTTCACCCCGGTGATCGTGGTCAATGGCGTGACCCAGACCCTGCCGGCAGAGACCCTGGCCCCAGGCGCGACCAAGTCCATCCCGGTCTTGGTGACCATCACCACCAGCGGCGCGACCGTCACCGGCCTCGTCACCAACCCAAGCGTGGCTGACAGCAACCCGGCCAACAACACAGACACCAAGTCCACCGGCACCTTGCTGGCCGATGTGACCACCGTGATTGACCTGCCGGCCAACGCGACGGCTTCCAGCACTATCACGGCTACTGTGACATTTACTAACTTGAACTTTGGTTCTCAAAGCGCTACTGCAACAGCTGTGGTCGGCACAGTATCCCTGAGTAATGGTCAGTTGATTACTTACTCACTGGGTAATTTGGCTCCAGGCAGTTCCGTGACTCAGACGTTTATAGTGAATGTTCCAGTTAACGCAGGTGTGTTTGGCACTTCCACAGTTTCGACCAGTACCCCTGAGCGGAACAGTACAAATAATACAAGTACGGACTCTTTGGCGATAAGTGCAATTGCAGACCTGTCAGTAACAATCGCAGTCCCTTCAAACGGTACGCCGGGACAAACTATCACTGGTGTTGTTACGGTTGTTAATAATGGGCCTAGTACCGCACAAAACGTGTCTGTGACTGTTGTATTGCCTAATGGAAGCACAACCACTGTATTTACGGCTGCATCTTTGCCATCGGGATCTAGCACAACAGTCAATGTCCAATACACGATACCAGCTGCTCAAACTGCGACTATGTCATGGGTAGCCAACGTATCGACGACAACCTCTGAGACTAATATCGCAAATAACGTAGCTACGGGTACTACTACAGTAGTGATTGTTAGGAATGCGACTATCTCTGGTCGTGCTTGGCTAGATACAGATGGCAATAGGCTCTATACAGCCAATACGGACAAGAATTTATCTGGTTGGAGAGTTGAGTTGATTCAAAACGGTACGGTCGTAGGTACTGCTACTACGGCTGCTGA
>JAYTNQ010000268.1:0-9753 GCA_043748255.1 Bacteroidota bacterium | reverse complement strand
GTTATCAAAAATATCGAATGCTAACTCAGTGTTTTGCAGTTTTTAAAGAAATTAATCAAAATTGGAATTATGTAAATGATCCAAAAGGGCAGGAATATTTTGCAAAAGCAAGCGAAAGTTTGCAACACTTTTCTGGCGATTGTGATGACCATTCCATATTAATGGCGGCTTGCATTAGAGCTGTAGGTGGCACACCACGCATTATCAGCACTACAGAACACGTCTATCCAGAAATGCTCATTGGGAGTAAAGAAAATTTTGAAGCAATTCATTTTTTGATCAAAGAAGTTCTTTTTAAATCTGAAATTGGAACAAAAGAGTTGCATTTTCACCTTGACGAATATGGACAAATTTGGCTCAATCTGGATTATACCGCAAAATATCCCGGCGGACGCTTTATGTCAGAGGAAATATTGGGAGCGCTCACGCTTTATTAAAAAAAAACAAATTAAAATTGTTGAAAATTATTTATATTTGAATAAAAATTAAAACACTATGTTATTAGACAAAGTTATTTTGGGTAGCGAAGAGTGGTGCTCCTTCCCTACTCTCGGAATTCCAACTATAAAGGCTCGGGTTGACTCTGGGGCCAAAACATCGGCATTGCATGCTATTAATATCGCACCCTTCATTAAGGACGGCGAAAATTGGGTAAAATTTGACATAAATCCAATTCAAAATAATATCAAAACGGTGATTCACTGTGAATCAAAATTGGTGGATAAGCGAATTGTAAAAAGCTCAAGCGGATTCAGGGAACAGCGCTATGTAATCGGTGTAGAGCTTGAAATAGGGGGCAAACATTGGGATATCGAAATTACACTTACCAATCGCGATTCGATGGGATTCAGAATGCTTTTGGGTCGAGAGGCAATGAGTGGTAGGGTTTTGGTAGATCCGGAACAACAATATTTGTTAGGACAACCCACAAACGATAGTCTAAAAGCATTATATAAAACTGCCGAAAAAGCCAAAACAGGTTTAAGGATTGGACTATTGGCAAGTAATCCTGAACTATATAGCAATAAACGAATCATGGAAGCTGGAGAAATGCGTGGACACGAAATGCACTTTTTGAGCATTAAAGAGTGCTATATGAAATTAGACGCTACCAAACCAGAAATTCACTATCGAGGGGGCAAGATATTAAATGATTTTGATGCTATCATACCAAGAATTCGTCCAAGTATTACATTTTATGGATGTGCCCTAACCCGACAATTTGAGGCACTCAAAGTATATTGTCTAAACTCTGCATCGGCAATCACACAATCTAGAGACAAGTTATATTCGTTACAATTATTGCTCAATTGTGGTGTCGAAATTCCAACTACAGGTTTTGCAAATTCACCTTTAGATACAGACGATTTAATCAAAATGGTTGGAGGATCACCCTTGATCGTAAAACTGTTAGAAGGCACACAAGGCAAAGGTGTTGTACTGGCAGAAACCAAAAAGGCAGCCGAGAGCGTAATTAACGCATTTAAAAGTCTGAATGCCAATATATTGGTCCAAGAGTTTATCAAAGAAGCCAACGGAAAAGACATACGTTGTTTTGTTATAGATGGCAAAGTGGTTGCAGCAATACAACGAGAGGCGCTTCCGGGAGAGTTTAGAGCTAATATACATTTAGGCGGAACAGCATCTATAATAAAAATAACAGCTGAAGAAAAAAAAATCGCTATCAAAGCAGCAAAAGCCATGGATTTGAAAGTGGCTGGTGTTGATATAATACGATCTATAAAGGGACCGCTTTTGTTGGAAGTTAATTCTTCTCCAGGTCTTGAAGGCATTGAAGGAGCAACCAATAAAGATATTGCAGGAGAAATGATTTTGGCTATTGAGAAAAATTTTAAAATGAAAAGATAATTTTTGTAGTAAAAACCTTATCAATTAAATTAAAATATGTTAAAAATCGATAAAAGACAAAAAAAATTGTATTATAAAGAACAATGTTATATATTTGTTATAATAAATTTAAACAATTAAAATTTATGTTACGATTTTATCCTAATGAATTAATCAAGGAAATTTCCTTGCATCCTTCTCTAAGGCTTCGATATGCCATTACTACGATGGGTCGTGTAATAAGCTTTAGAGATAAAGTAGAAGATGGCCGCATAATAAATGGTTCCACCGCAGATGGTTACAGAATTATTCGATACAAGATTCGAGAAGAAGGTATAGAATTGAGCCGTCATGTATTCTATTATAAGCTTGTTGGTGAATATTTTTTAAAAAAACCATCTGAAGATCATGTATATATTTTGCACATGGATTATGATCGTTCTAATGATGATGTAAAAAATCTACAGTGGGCTACACGCGAAGAAATGTTAGCGCACGCCCGAAAAAGTCCCTATGTAATTCAAGCCAAATTAAATTTAGTAGAATTTAACAAAACACTAAGGGTCAATAAGTTAACCGAAACAAAGGTTATATTGATAAAAAAAATGCTAGCTAACCCAAACAGAAAAACGCGACTCAAAATGATTGCGAAACAATTTGGTGTTAGTGAAACCCATATTCGTAGAATTGAAAAAGGCGAAAACTGGGGGCACGTCAAAATTTAATTTCTTAATTTAAAAAAAATATAGGTATAATAGAGCAAAATTTCTTTATTATACCTATTTTATATATAATTTAATATATGTCAGAAGAGCTAAGAAACAGAATAATGGGTAAAGGTATCTTTACAGGGCTGATTGAAATTGATGAATTGGGAAATTATTTTTGCGGTGAATATTTATTAGACTACAAAACGGTAAAATCAGACTATATAAAAGGAGATTTGATTACCATAAAAAGTGTAATCGTAAATCCAAGTGATATCACTTTTTCAAAATATCCAAAAAAATCGAAAAATTTTGCATTTGCAAATCTTAAACAAAATCCAGACCTATAACAAAATTTATTTTCAATAAAATCATTGGTTTTGATGATTATCTTAAAACGGCTCCAAATTCAGTTTCAAAACTATTTTTAAATTTTTCCATTACACTATCTATTTGAGAATCCGTCAAGGTTTTTGACTTATCTTGAATTATAAAACTTATGGCATAAGATTTTTTTCCTTCGGCCAAATTTGAACCTTTATAAACATCAAATAAATTTGTTTTTTGAAGCAGCGTTTTTTCTGTTTGTTTTGCCAAATTAGCTATATCTTCATAAGAAATATGTTCATCTACCAATAAAGCCATGTCGCGTCTTACTTCAGGGAATTTTGGAATTTCAATAAATTTTATTTTATTATTTAATTGTTTTAAAATCAAATCCCAATTAAAATCTGCATAAAAAACATCTTGCTTGATATCAAAATTTTTCTGAATTCCTTTGTTAAGAATTCCCATTTCTACCAACACATTTTGACCAACTGCAATAGCAATTCCTTCTGCAAAAACGTCATTTTCAATCTGTTCAAATTTTGTTTTTTCAATACCTAATCTAGATAAAATAGAAACAACATAACTTTTCAAACTAAAAAAATCTGCAGATCGAGCCAAATCTGACCAGCTTTCTGTAGCTAATTTTCCTGTCAAAAAAAGTGATAAATGTTTGCGTTCTTCATTTCCTGAAAGCAGTTTATGGTAGGTTTTGCCAAATTCAAACATCTTCAAATCTGCATTTCGTCTATTGATATTATAGGATAGTGCTTCTAATCCAGAAAATAACATTGATTGCCTTAATGCAGACAAATCTTTGCTCAAAGGATTTATTATTAATATATTAGAATTTTCTTTCAACGAATTACTGAGTTTTACATAATCTGGAGAAGTCAAAGAATTGGCCATCATTTCGTGAAAACCAAGACTATTTAATTGATTTGCAACTGTATTTTGAATCTTGTAATCTTCTGTTCGGCTTGAATTAGAAACAGTAGCATTCAGTTTTTTTGTAAAATTGATATTGTTATATCCATAAACCCTCAAAATTTCTTCAATAATGTCAATTTCTCGCTGCACATCTACCCTATATGCTGGAATAATAAGACCTAATCCCGCATCAGAGACACTATTTACTTTTATATCCAAAGACACCAATATTTTTTTGATGGTTTCTTTTGGCAATTCTTGCCCGATGATTTTGTTGGCTTTTTCAAAATTTAAAAAAACCGCAAAATCTTCAATTTTTTTTGGATAAACATCAATTATATCAGACGTAATTTCGCCACCAGCAACCTCGAGAATTAATATCGCAGCACGTTTTAGGGCATATTCTGTAATCGTTGGGTCAATTCCACGTTCAAATCTAAACGAAGCATCGGTATTCAAATTGTGTCTTTTGGCCGTTTTTCTAACAGAAATTGGGTTAAAATAAGCGCTTTCTAAAAAAATTGCACTTGTGTTTTCAGTAACTCCAGAGTTTTTGCCCCCAAAAACCCCTGCAAAACACAAAGGTCCATTTTCGTCACAAACCATCAAATCTTCTTCGTGAAGGGTGCGTTCGATGTCATCTAACGTGGTAAATTTGGTGCCTGCGTCAACAGTTTTTACAGTGATTTTATTCCCCTTTATTTTGGACGCGTCAAAAGCATGAAGCGGTTGACCAAGGTCGTGTAGCACATAGTTGGTGACATCTACAATGTTGTTTTTTGGATGTATTCCGATTGATTTAAGGCGGTTTTGTAGCCATACAGGCGATGGTTTTATAGTAATTCCAGAGATAGTAACACCACAGTAACGAGGCGATAATTTGATATCAACCAATGATACATCAAATTTTAAGGTTCGTTTGTCAACTCTAAATGAACTAATTGATGGTGTTTTGAGTTCGGTAGCAACATTTTTTTGCAATAATCCGGCTCTAATATCTCTTGCCACGCCCAAATGGCTCATGGCATCTGCACGATTCGGGGTTAATCCAATTTCAAAAATCTCGTCGTTTTCAATATTAAAAACAGTTGAAAGCGGGGTTCCTGAAACCAATTTTTTGTCCAAAATCAAAATTCCATCATGACCGTCGCCAAGACCAATCTCGTCTTCAGCACAAAGCATACCAAAACTTTCTACATCTCTTATTTTGCCTTTTTTGATTATAAATGAAGCACCATTTTTGTCATACAATATAGTACCAATAGTAGCAACGGCAACTTTTTGACCAACAGCAACATTATCAGCACCACAAACAATTTGAACAATATTTGCATTTCCCAAATCGACTGTTGTAACCTTCAATTTGTCGGCATTATGATGTTGTTCACAGCTTAAAATTTCGCCAACAACCAATCCTTCAAAACCACCTTTTATAGATTGATATTTTTCGACAACTTCAACTTCGAGCCCCAAATCTGTTAATATTTCGGCAGTTTCTTCTGATTTTAAATCAATTTTTATAAATTGTTTGAGCCAATTATAGGATATTTTCATTTTTTTTGTTTTCGATTTCGCAAATATATGCAATGGTCTTTTTAGATAAAAGCAAAAATGTGTTTTGTTTGATTTTTTTATTTAATTTTTGTAAAAAAATTAACGCAATCTATCTGATGATTTGACAAGATTGTCATCTTTTTTGATGCTTTTATTTGCCAAAACCAAAAAAATAATGATAATTATAGGTAAAAATTTTATGAGATTTGACTCTGTTATAATGAATTTGCTTTCGATTAGCTGCAAGTTTTGTAAAATAATGAATACTATTAATATTAAATTACAACCGATATTTAATCGATTAATTACAAATTGATTTTGTCTTTTTTTGTAAGAAAAAATGGAAATAATTGCTAATAATGAACATATTAAAAACCCAAAAATTAATTTTGAACCTAAATAAAAAGGAATAATTGTAGTTATAATGGCTACGATTAGCAGATATAAAGTTTGAATTCTTTGAATCATGTTTTTTTTTTCAAAATTAAAGTAAGTTTTTAAAAAAAACTATTGTTACTTAAAATTTATTTGTATTATTGCAAAATATATCCGTTATCACTTCAAACATCGGTACAATACATCTCAAAAATCAAGATTTTATTAAATAATTAAATTTTAACTACATTCTATGTATGACATTGAACTTTTAAAAAAGATGAAGCTTCCTGCGCTTCAAGAAATTTGCAGAAAACAAAATAATTTAAAATATCACAATCAAAGGAAACAAGTTTTGATTAAAATGATTTTGGAGCACCAACCAATGTCTAAAAAATCAATTTCAATTAGTCATTATGACACACCATTATTGATACCTTCAACTATTGATACTTCAGAACAGCACTTGGTTATGATAGGCTCTGAAATTGATGGATCTCCCACTTTTAAAGTAGAAACAAAAGGCAAAAGACTCCGTATTTCAAACGAGAATTTTTCTTCCAATAAATCCGATGAAGAAAAAAAATATTATTCAAATTCATCTGTAAATAATGATTTTTTTGACACTCCATTATTAGTTCCAAACAATAGCTTTGAAGAGAAATCAGCGGAAATAAATCAAGGAAATAAAATTACATACTTGAATCAAGAGCCCGAAAGACGTATTGAGAAAGTGGTAAAATTCAGTAAGGCTGAATATGAGAAAAAAATGGCTGCAAAAATGCTTAAAAAAGAAAAAGCTATTGCAGATGCGTCACTAAAAAATACAACTAATTTTGAAAAAATAATTGAAATTGAACCCGAATTATTAGCTCAAATTCCGGTAGAATCCTCGTTTTCAGCAGGGAAGGTGAACCCAAATCAAATTCAAAAAATACAAAAACAAAATAAAGTTCAAAACACAGATATTCAACAGATTGATGGCAATCAGAACAACAATCAAAATCCAAATTTTAAGGCAAAACCACTCCATTTTCGGGATGCAGAATACGAATTTGAGGGTATCATTGAAAGCGAAGGCGTTTTGGAAATGATGCCAGACGGCTATGGTTTTTTGCGCTCTTCAGATTACAATTATTTGGCTTCTCCAGATGATATTTATCTTTCAACCTCACAAGTTAGATTGTTTGGATTAAAAACAGGTGACACCGTAAAAGGAGTTGTAAGACCTCCAAAAGAAGGAGAGAAATTTTTTCCATTAGTTAAAGTTTTAAAAATCAATGGTCATGATCCTCAAGTGGTTCGTGATCGTGCATCATTTGAGCATTTGACACCCGTTTTTCCTTCAGAAAAATTCAA
This sequence comes from Bacteroidota bacterium, assembly GCA_043748255.1. GTDB lineage: Bacteria > Bacteroidota > Bacteroidia > Flavobacteriales > Flavobacteriaceae > Flavobacterium. The sequence goes on along the minus strand of JAYTNQ010000268.1, from coordinate 2,653 downwards.
ATTAGCAGAAAAAGGAAGCTCTATTTCTACAAGAATTATAGATTTATTTTCACCTATTGGAAAAGGGCAAAGAGGTATGATTGTGGCACAACCAAAAACCGGTAAAACCATGTTGCTCAAGGATATAGCAAATGCAATAGCTGCCAATCATCCTGAAGTTTATTTGATCGTTTTGTTGATAGATGAGCGCCCAGAAGAGGTGACTGATATGCAGCGGAATGTGCGTGGCGAAGTGATAGCTTCTACTTTTGATCGAGAGCCACAGGAACATGTAAAAATAGCCAATATCGTTTTAGAAAAAGCCAAAAGATTGGTAGAATGTGGTCATGATGTAGTGATTCTTTTGGATTCAATCACAAGGTTGGCTCGAGCCTATAACACCGTACAACCTGCATCAGGCAAGGTTTTGAGCGGTGGAGTTGATGCAAATGCGTTGCAAAAACCAAAGCGCTTTTTTGGTGCGGCCAGAAATGTTGAAAATGGTGGTTCATTAAGTATTATTGCAACAGCATTGACAGAAACAGGTTCTAAAATGGACGAAGTGATTTTTGAAGAATTTAAAGGTACGGGTAATATGGAATTGCAATTGGACAGAAAAATTGCAAATAAACGTATATTTCCTGCAATTGACCTTACTTCATCAAGCACTAGAAGAGACGATATGTTATTGGACGAAAAAACCCTAAAAAGGATGTGGATAATGCGAAAGTATTTGTCTGACATGAACCCTGTTGAAGCAATGGATTTTATTAACGACAGATTTAAAAAAACCAGAAATAATGAAGAATTTTTGATTTCAATGAATGATTAAAAAAAATTCATCATAAATAATTACCATAAAAACAACACTTTAAATCACGTTATTTAAAGTGTTGTTTTTTTAATTTTCTTGATTAGAATTTCATTTTTTAAACACATTTCGTTTTATAAAAACCAAAAACAGCAGTATTTTATAACCATTATTCTCGGTTTATATTTTCAAAAATGTTTCAAACTAATAGCCAATAATTTTAGATTTTTATAAATCTAAAAAACTGTTGATAACTAAAATTGAAATTCAAAAACCAAAAACCTACATTTGTTTTCTTTAAAAACGACTCAAAAAAAACAAAATGTACTTAATATTCGATACCGAAACTACCGGATTACCAAAACGATATGATGCCCCGATTAGCGATACAAACAATTGGCCTCGTTGCATTCAAATTGCTTGGCAATTACATGATCAATTTGGTAAAATTATCGAACATTGCGATTTTTTAATACAACCCGAAGGCTATAATATTCCGTATGATGCCGAAAAAATACACGGAATATCTACTGAATTAGCACAAAATCAAGGCGTTCCGTTATCTGAAATTTTAGAAAAATTCAACACCGTTTTATCTAAAACCAAATTTATTGTGGGTCAAAATCTAAATTTTGATCTCAATATATTGGGTTGCGAATTTTATCGATTATCAATAGAAAGTTTGTTGTCAACACTACCCGTTTTAGACACTTGTACCGAAGTGACAGCAACACTTTTGAGGCTTCCTGGAGGTAGAGGCGGAAAATTTAAATTGCCAAAACTTTCAGAATTACATCAATATCTTTTTAATCAAGTTTTTGAAGAAGCACACAATGCAACAGCTGATGTTGAAGCCACAGCGCGTTGCTTTTTTGAACTTATAAGAACAGAAATTTTTACATTAAAACAACTTCAAGCTGGAGAAAGCTATTTGGAAGAATTTCAAACTAAAAATCCAAAACCGTTTCAACTAATTGGTTTACAGCATATTAATTTAAAAGATGCGTCGGCAAAAATCAAACAACAATTGGGAGGAATAGCTACATCAGTTATTTCAAAACAGGAGTTGGCCGATAATTCTAAAGTTTTAACACAAACGGCATTTGCACATTTGCACAACCACACCCAGTTTTCGGTATTGCAATCCACAATTTCGATAGCAAGTTTGGTCAAAGCAGCCGCAGACAACCAAATGCCGGCGGTCGCCATTACAGATCATGCTAATTTGATGGGAGCTTTTCACTTTGTCCGAGATATTTTGTATCATAATAAAACCATCGAAGCCAAAAATAAAAAATTATTAGACGATGGTCAAATTCCAACAGAAAACATCATAAAACCAATTGTTGGTTGCGAATTTTTTGTATGTGACGACCTCAAAGACAAATCTCGAAAAGACAATGGCTATCAGATAGTGTTGCTTGCCAAAACCAAAAAAGGCTATCACAATTTGGCAAAAATGTCATCAATCGCCTATACCGAAGGCTTTTATTATGTACCAAGGATAGATCGAAATTGCATTCAAAAATACAAAGAAGATCTAATTGTTTTGTCTGGAAATTTGAACGGCGAAATACCAAGTAAACTATTAAATATTGGCGAAAACCAAGCCGAAGAAGCACTGATTTGGTGGAAAAACGAATTTGGAAACGACTGTTACATCGAGTTGATGCGTCATAATCAAGAAGACGAAAACCGCGTCAACGAAGGATTAATAGCCCTTTCAAAAAAACACAACGTCAAATTAATTGCGACCAACAATACATTTTATATAGAAAAAAGCAATGCCAATGCACACGATATTTTGCTTTGTGTGCGCGAAGGCGAAAAGCAATCTACCCCGATTGGACGAGGACGAGGCTA
>JAYTNQ010000267.1:0-22287 GCA_043748255.1 Bacteroidota bacterium | reverse complement strand
TAGAAAGAGCATCAAAAATCTGATGAAAATCGTTTGGATTGTTTTCGGCAAGCGAAATTAATCTTGCAATTGTATTGACATCTTTGGCTTTCAAAAGATGTTTTAGGTCTTGTTTATTGTCAATTGATGGTGTTTGAAAATCAGATTTTTGAACCAAATCATTAATCATTCCCTGCAATCCCATAGCGCGGCCATCATCTGGAGCATAAATTTTGGTGATGCCATAAGCTTCTAAATCCTGAATTTCTGAAGGCAAAATCACGCCGCCACCACCGCCAAAAATTTTGATATGACTGGCACCTTTTTTTACCAACAAATCATACATATATTTGAAATATTCGTTGTGACCACCTTGATATGAGGTCATTGCGATAGCATTGGCATCTTCTTGAATAGCGGTGTTTACTACCTCGTCAACGCTACGATCATGCCCCAAATGAATTACTTCGACACCTGTAGCTTGTATGATGCGGCGCATGATATTGATGGCGGCATCATGTCCGTCAAAGAGCGAGGCTGCGGTTACGATTCTTACTTTGTGAACGGGTATATATGGAATTTGTGGTTGCATCTTAATAATTTTTGAAACAAAAATACATTATTTTTTTGTGTTTTTGGTCGAAAAAAAAGCACAAAAAAAATCTTCCATTTAGGGAAGATTTCAAAAAAAGATGGCAAGCGACCTACATCGCACCGCTCAACCACGTACCCTTGCTGCGTTCCCACCCTGGGGGAGTCTGCAGGAGCTGGTCGTGTAGGACTTGCCGTTGCAAATATACAAACTTTTTGTATTTTTGCAAAGTCAATTTCAAAAATAACTCAAAATTGACCTAAAAAAATATCAATATTGAATATGAAAAAACCTAACATTTTAACAATCATTATTTTATCTGTTTTTATATTAATGAATAATAGTTGTAACAAAGTTGTCGAAAATTATTTTGCAATTAACGAAACAACTTTGAAACCGCAATATTTCAAGTCCGATACCCTTCAAATTGCTGTTTTGAACACACAACACCAAAAAATTGACAGTTTGGTTGTAACAATTAATGACCAAAAAATGCTTTCGCAAAAAAATGAAAAAAACATTTCAATCGATTTGAAAAATCAAAAATTGGGTTATCAAAACATCAAAATTGAAGTTTTTTTTGGGGGCGAAAAAGAGCCACAAGAACTTTTGAAGCGGGTTGAAATTGTGTCTTCGGTAACTCCAAAATTGAAGACATTTGCCATCGTAAATACCTATCCGCACGACACTACCTCGTTTACAGAGGGGTTAGAGTTTTATGGCGATATTTTGTATGAAGGAACAGGACAATATGAAGTTTCAAAATTGTTGAAAACCGATTTTAAAACTGGAAAAATTATTCAAAAAATTGATTTAGAAAAACAATATTTTGGCGAAGGAATTACGTTTATCAATAATCAAATTTTTCAATTGACTTGGAAAGAAATGACTGGATTTTTGTACAATATCAAAACAATGAAATTAGAAAAAACTTTTGAGTTTGACAAGAAAATTGAAGGTTGGGGTCTTACAAACGATGGCACTTTTATCTATCAAAGCGATGGTACCGAAAAAATTTGGAAAATGAACCCAAAAACACAAAAAATGATCGATTATATTAATGTATATGCCGGAAGCGAAAAAATCAAAAGTGTTAATGAATTGGAATGGATCAACGGGCAAATTTTTTGTAATATTTGGCAGAAAGATGCGATTGCAGTCGTAGATCCAAAAACGGGCGATGTAATTCACATTTTGGATTTGTCAAAATTGAGAAAATTGGTCAAAAATCAAACAGCAGAAGTTTTGAACGGAATTGCCTATAATCCAAAAACAAAAACCATATTTGTAACCGGAAAAAATTGGGATAAAATGTTTGAAATCAAATTATTAGACTAAAATTTTATAAAATGGCAAATTTATATGAAGGCAAGATGGCGGCGATTTATGATGCAATGTATCAAAGTTTTATAGATTATGACCAAGAGTTTAGCTCTTATTTTGATTTAATCAAACAATATAAATGCCAATCTGTTTTAGAAATTGGTAGTGGTACGGGCAATTTGGCCAAAAGATTTTGGGAAAATCAGTTTGAATATTATGGGTTAGATTTTAGTCAGAGTATGATATTGATTGCCCAAAACCGAAATCCAGAAACCACTTTCATTCATGCTGATATGCGTGATTTTGAACTCAAAAAAAAGGTTGATGCCATAATCATTACTGGGCGAAGTAGTAGCTATTTGCTTTCAAATCAAGATGTTAATAATGCTTTTCAATCTATTCACAAAAACTTGAACAACGATGGGATGCTCATTTTTGATATTGTTGATGCCAATAGATTTGTGCCTTTTTTTACCGAAAACAAAAATGTAATACACCAAGCGAGTTTTGATGGAATCAATTATTTGCGAGAAAGCAATTGGGAATTGGAGGCAAAAGATAATTTTTTAGTCCGATGGAAAGCGCAATATTTTACAATCGAAAATCAAAAAAGAGCCGTTTTTTTTGAAGACGAATCTACGGTTCGTGTTTTTACAATCAACGAAATACAGCTTTTTTTGTGGCTTCATGGTTTTGAAATTTTGCAAACCATTGACAGAAAAACATACGCTTATGACACCTATATTATAGTAGCACGAAAAATTCAAGGAATATAATTTGAAAAAACAAAAATCAAATAACAGCCCGATATCTTCAAACGAAAGCTATAAAACCATTTCATTTCCTACAATTGAAGTACTTTTTAAAGAAAAAAACAGTAAATTTTTTGGCTATTGCTTTCCGGTTTCGAGTGAAACACAAGTAAAAACAGCTCTCGAATTGGTCAAAAAACTGCATCAATCTGCAAAACATTTTTGTTATGCCTATCAAATCGGAACAGAGCAGCTTCAACATCGTGCCAATGATGATGGCGAACCCAATAATAGCGCAGGATTGCCCATCTTTGGTCAAATTCTATCTTTTGGGCTGACTGAAATATTGATAGTTGTGGTTCGGTATTTTGGAGGCACAAAATTGGGAGTCGGTGGATTGATTTCTGCATATAAAACAACTGCGAAATTGAGTTTGGAAACCGCCGAAATCATCGAAAAAAATATCAAAATTGAATATGAAATTAATTTTGAATACTCAAATTTGAGTTTAATAATGCGAATTCTGAAAGAAAAAAAATGGCAAATTGTATCTCAATCTACCAATTTGAGTTGCAAAATAATAATTGCAATTGGCAAAAATGAAGCTTCATTATTAATTGAAATTTTCGAACCTTTTTTTGAAATTCAACTCAAAAAATTATAAGGGCAATTCCTTTATTAATTTCAAAATATAATCTGGAGGCAAAACGGGTTTTCCGTTTTTTAAATCCACAAAAACCAAAATAAAATGCGCAGTTGTTAACAATTCACTTTCTTGGCTCCATATTTCGCAATCAAATTCTATCTTTACGCCCGAATAGCTTTTGAAACGTGTTTTTACAGTCAATAGGTCATCATATCTGGCCGGCTTTTTATAATTTAGGGTCATGGATACAATTGGCAAAGCAATTCCGGATTCTTCCATAGATTTGTACGAAATCCCTTTGTTTCTTAGCCATTCTACTCGCCCAATTTCAAAATAGGGCACATAATTTCCGTGATAAACAACGCCCATTTGATCTGTTTCGGAATATCGAACTCGAATTTGTTGTAGGTCTTCTAACATTGATTTTTTTTGATAAAAATATAAAAAAAAGACAAACAAATTTATTTCCTTACGACTTTTTTAATTAATAATCAACAGTAAATATATTTTTTTTTAACGAAAATTGTTCACATATTTGTTGGCTACAAAATAAAGATTTTAACAATGTTTTTTTTGTAAGATAACACCTTGATAATCATAATAATTTAAACAAAAAATGAACAGAACGGCTCAATCAGTATGGGAAAATTGTCTCGCATTTATCAAAGACAACATCCAGGATCAGGCATTTAAAACCTGGTTTGAACCGATAAAATCTGTTGAATTAACTGATAACGCACTTTATATTCAAGTGCCAAGCAAATTTTTTTATGAATGGTTAGAAGAGCATTATGTCAAATTATTGAAAGTAGCACTCACCAAAGAGCTCGGCAAAAACGCAAAATTGCTTTATAAAATAAAAATGGAAAACACTTATGGCAACAAACAGCCCTTTATGGAGCAGTTGCCAAGTGCCCATCGCGCCCCAATGAAATCGCAAGAAGTAGATGCGCCTTTCAAAAATTTGAACCCCGAGCTCAAAAATCCATTTGTGATTCCTGGAATTAGAAATCTGAAAATCGAATCACAACTTAATGCAAATTATAGTTTTGATAACTTTTTAGAAGGCGACTCTAATAGGCTGGCTCGATCTGCGGGAATGGCTGTTGCCAACAAGCCAGGAGGCACTTCTTTTAATCCATTATTGATTTTTGGAGGCGTAGGATTGGGAAAAACCCATTTGGCGCATGCAATAGGTGTCGAAATAAAAGACAAATATCCAGAAAAAACTGTTTTATATATTTCTGCCGAAGTTTTTATGCAACAATTTATTGATGCTGTAAAAAAGAACAATCGAAACGATTTTATACATTTTTATCAACTTATCGATGTGTTAATTATCGATGACGTTCAGTTTTTGTCAGGAAAAACAGGTACACAAGACGTGTTTTTTCATATTTTCAACTATTTGCACCAAAATGGCAAACAAGTTATTTTGACTTCAGATAAAGCACCTGTTGATATGCAAGATATTGAACAGCGCTTGTTGTCAAGGTTCAAATGGGGATTATCTGCCGAATTGCATCAACCAGATTATGAAACCCGAATTTCGATTCTAAAAAATATTTTATATCGTGATGGTGTTGATATGCCCGAAGAGATTATCGAATATGTAGCCCGAAATATCAAATCAAACGTACGTGAGCTTGAGGGTGCTATTATTTCGCTTATTGCACAATCGTCTTTTAATAAAAAAGAAGTTACTCTTGATTTGGCAAGACATGTTGTCGAAAAATTTGTAAAAAATGTAAAACGCGAAATTTCAATCGACTATATCCAAAAAGTGGTTTCAGATTATTTTCAATTGGATTTAGAAATTTTACAATCAAAAACCCGTAAGCGTCATGTAGTACAGGCCAGACAATTAGCGATGTTTTTTGCCAAAAAATTTACCAAAGCCTCTTTAGCAAATATAGGTTCGCAAATTGGAGACAGAGACCACGCAACCGTTTTGCACGCCTGTAAAACAGTTGATAATTTGGTGTCAACAGACAAACATTTCAAAAAATTTGTCGATGATATTCATAAAAAGTTGTCGCTCTAATGACAACCAATGTACTTATGGTATGCCTAGGCAATATTTGCCGTTCGCCATTGGCTGAAGGAATATTGGCTAACAAATTACCAAAAAATCAATTCAAAATTGCATCTGCCGGAACAAGTGATTATCATATAGGCAGGCCCGCCGACCCAAGATCTATATCTGTTGCCAAAAAGTATAAAATTGACATTGTAGCCAAAAGAGCCAAGCAATTTTGCAAAGCAGATTTTCAAGAATATGATCATATTTTTGTGATGGATCAAAACAATCTGAAAAATGTACTTGAACTTTCAAATTCTGAAACCGACCGAAAAAAAGTATCTTTAATAATGGATGCCCTTTTCCCTGGCGAAAATGTCGATGTTCCAGACCCTTATTTTGGGTTAGAAAATGGTTTTGAAATGGTTTTCAAAATGCTCGACCAAGCCTGCGAAATTGTCGCAAAAAACTTGACTTCCAAAGAATTATAATTCAAAAAATCTGAATACATTGTCACAAAAAACATCAAATTTCGGAAAACTATATTTGATTCCAACAACACTTGGCGATGGCGAGCCGCAAGATGTTTTGCCACAAATAATTGGCAGAACAATCTCATTTATAGATCATTATATTGTTGAAAATGAAAAAACAGCTAGAAAAAGTATAAAAATTGTGCTTCCGCAAAAGGTTCAAGCCAATTTGATCATTTCGTTATTGAACAAACATACAGAAATTGTAGATCACAAAAAAATGATTCAGCCCTGTTTAGACGGCAAAAACATTGGGCTCATGAGCGAAGCAGGCTGTCCTGGAATTGCAGATCCTGGTGCTGCGATTATAAAATTGGCCCATGAAAAAGGGATACAGGTAGTGCCATTAGTTGGACCATCCTCAATATTATTGGCCATGATGGCGTCAGGAATGAACGGTCAAAATTTTGCATTTAATGGGTATTTACCAATCGAAAATTCTGATAAAAAGTTAGCAATCAAAGCATTAGAAAAATTATCGGTTGATAAAAATCAATCCCAAATTTTTATTGAAACTCCGTTTAGAAACAATAAAATGCTTGAAGGGATTTTGCAAGCCTTGCAACCCGCCACTTTTTTGTGTATTGCAACAGATATTACGCTACCTACTGAATATATCAAAACAAAGCGCGTATCAGAATGGAAAAACGAAAAAATTGATTTGCACAACAGACCAACAATTTTTATTATCCACAAAATGTAAAAAACGAATTACAATATTTTGGCGTGTTTATTTGCTTTGATAAAAGAAGTATCATATCCCGCAAATTTTTTCAAATAAGTGGTTATTGAGGTTCCAAAACTATCTTTTAGATCAAAATGACCATGGCTTTTTAGATATTTTTTTACAGATCCTGCACCACCAAGATGCGCAGCTGCCAAAATTCCAGATTCGGTGATTGTTACTCCTTTTATCGTTCGTCCAACGTATTTTTTAATTTCTGGTTTCAGTGCCGATTTGTTTTTGGATAGTAAAATTTTGAATGCTTTTTCTTGTAATTTTGGATTATTCAAAAAAGCCAATGAATCTGTAATTCCAATTGTTGCCAAAGTAGAAGTACCAAACTGATATTTGCCCAAATAGCCCAACGTGTTGATAGACTTATACTTGCCTTGAGATTCTTTGAAACCAAGTGCTTCTTTAAAACCGGTAAAAGATTTTCCGGTAAAAGGAATTTCAACTCTAAAGTTACTGAATTGTTTGGATGGATTGTCTTGAATTTGATGTTTTTTAAATTCAAAAAGCGGAGTTTGATTGTTTTGAAAAACTATAAAACCAGAACTAATAAATACCACAAGTGCTGTCAAACTCGAATAAAAAAGCCATTTCTTTAACATAAATTGATTTTCTTTATAAGCTGTCACCTTATAAAATTTCTGTTTGCAAATATACAAAAAAAAATTATATATTGAATATCAAGCTGTTAAAAAAAATACAAAGTTTAAATCAAAGTGCAATCCTTATTTTAACTTTTTAATTGCGCTCTTATCATTCTGTCATTGGCATGAACATCTTGACGCAATTCGATTGATTTGAAATTCAAATTTTGTAACATTGTAATATTTTCTTGGGCTAAATATTGGTTGATTTCAAAATATAAAAAGCCATTTTTTTTCAAGTGATTTTGTGCCAAAGCAGCGATTTTTTCATAAAAAATCAACGATTGATTTTGTGAAACAAAAAGGGCGAGATGCGGTTCATACTCCATTACATTGCGCTGCATTTCTAATTTTTCAGAATCTCGAACATAAGGTGGATTTGAAATTATGATATCAAAATTTTCATCTAATGTGCTGATATTTAGAATGTCTGCATTGATAAACTTTACCAAAACCTCATTTTTAATAGCATTTTGTTGCGCTACTTTTAAGGCTTCATTTGAAATATCGAGGGCGACAACATTTGCGTTTTTCAAATTTTTGGCTAATGAGATTGCAATGCAACCGCTTCCAGTGCCTATATCTAAAATTTTCAAATCTGGTTGATTTTGATGTGCTTTCAAAACCCAATCTACCAATTCTTCTGTTTCAGGTCTTGGTATTAAAACAGATGGATTAACAATAAATTCGAGACCAAAAAAGTATGTAGATCCTAAAATATATTGGAGTGGTTGATACTTTAATAATTTTTCGATAATAAGATTCCATTCTGAAAAATGAATTTTATGTAGCTCAAAATCAGTAATTAAAGCCAAATCGATTCGTTTCAAATTATGAATTTTTTCAAGGATAATATAAAACATACTCCCAATTTCGGCTTGGTCATAAGTGCATTGTAGGCTATTTGCGAAAAATGATTTTAAGTTTTTGATGGTCATTTTATGAATTTAAGTGCAATAGCATCCATACCGGACAAGAATTGTGACCTGTATTGCCCATTGGTGCAGATAGATATTGAAAACCAAATTTTTTGTACAGTTTTTGGGCGTCTTCCATATAAGGCATCGTTTCGATATAACAGCTTTCAAAACCAAAATCATTGGCTTTTTTTAGGCATAATTCCATGAGAGATGTTGCCAATCCTCTGCCCCTTGCCTCGGGTAATAAATACATTTTTTGAAGTTCACAAATGTTTTTTGTTTCGTTTTCAAGCTGCGCAACACCTGCGCCACCAATAATCTTGTTGTTTTCTTGTATTACAAAATAAATTGCTTTTGGAACATTATAGGTTTCAAAGAGCGTGTCAAGATTAGGATCTGCATATGCTGTTCCAATTTTTGGAGCTCCCATTTCCATCAAAACATCACGAACAATTGTGGCTATTTCGGGATTGTCTTTTATTGATATTTTACGAATTTGTATCATGATTGGGATGAATAATTTGTAATTATTTTGTTTTGCAAGCTGCAAATTTAATGAATTTTAGATTAATTTTGCAATATGAATTTGGATCAAAAATATATAAATCGTTGTCTAGAATTGGCACAAAATGCACTACCATCTGCCATGCCAAACCCTGCTGTTGGAGCGGTGGTTGTGTTTGAAAATCAAATCATTGGCGAAGGATATACTTCGTCTTTTGGTGGAAATCATGCCGAAGTGAATGCTATAAATGCCGTAAAAGACAAAACGCTTTTGTCAAAATCTACTTTATATGTAAGTTTGGAACCATGCTCTCACTTTGGCAAAACGCCACCTTGTGTAGATTTGGTTTTGAAATATCAGATTCCAAATATTGTGATAGGTACTTTGGATTGTAACCCAAAAGTTTCGGGCAATGGATTAAAGAAGTTGCTCGAAAATGGTAAAAAAGTTACGGTTGGAGTGCTTGAAACGAAATGTTTGGCATTGAATAAACGGTTTTTTACATTTTTTAATAAAAAACGTCCATATATTATTTTGAAATGGGCGGCTTCGCAAGATGGTTTTTTGGCTCCAATTCAAGATTTGAATTTGGATCGAAAACCGGTTTGGATTTCCAATATATATTCGCGTCAGTTGGTTCATTATTGGCGTTCACAGGAGGATGCTATTTTGGTTGGTACACAAACTGTATTGAAGGATAATCCAACATTGACTACAAGAGATGCTGATGGAAAAAACCCAATTAGGATTGTTTTGGATCAAAATAATAGATTGCCAAGAAGCAGTTTTGTTTTTGACAATCAAGCTGAAACACTTGTAATAACCAAAAACGAAATCGATTTTGATCAAAATATAGCCCAGCAAATTGCCGTTTTTTTATTTCAAAAAAATATTCAATCTGTGATTGTTGAAGGTGGATTGCAAACTTTACAAACCTTTATTGATGCTAATATTTGGGACGAAGCAAGGGTTTTTCGATCTGCAATCTGTATAGAAAAGGGTGTTAAAGAACCGCTTTTTATAAAAAATTGGGTCGATAAAAAGATGGTTTTTGATGATGAATTTTTCACCTATTACAATAATGATTAACACGATTATTTTTGATTTGGGAGATGTTTTTATCAATTTAGAAAAAGAAAAAACTAAATTCGCTTTTCAACAATTAGGACTTTTGGATTTTGATCTCCATTTTGAAAAATTGAATCAAGATTTTGAAATTGGAAAAATTAGTGAAAATACATTTTTGTGTGGAATTCAGCAACAAATTCCGGGTGTTGATTTGGTTGAAATTAAAGCGGCATGGAATTGTGTAATTGGCGAATTTCCTATATACAGATTGAACTTTTTGATAAAAATTGCCCAAACACATAAGTTATTTTTGTTGAGTAACACGGATGCAATTCATATTGATTTTTTTGAAAAAAAAATGGGCAAAGCGTTCGTGGAAGCTTTTTATAATTGTTTTGAAAAGGTATATTTTTCATTTCAAATCAAACATCGAAAACCAGATATTGCAGCATTTGAATTTGTGATTTGGGATAATAATTTGGATATAAACGGCACTTTGTTTGTTGATGACAACGATAAAAATATTGCGGCTGCTGCCAAAATTGGGCTCAAAACATGGCATTTGATTGTTGGAAGTCAAGATGTTGTGGACTTGATTTTGGAATAATTTTTAGTTTACAAACTGTGGCATAAGGTCTTGAAAATCATATTGTTGTAATTTCGCCCCGATGTAGCGGCATCCTTTTGGTTTTTTTCTTTTTCAGAAAAAACCAAAAGATATAGCGTACAGCGGGACAGGTGGTGTGATATACGGATAGTGTGCGCCAAAAAAAGAAATAGGAAAGTGATATTGATAATTTGTAGTTGGAATTAATGTTTGAAAAGGGGTTGTGTCAAATGGTTAAAAAAAATAACCATTTGAAAATCAAATGGTTATATGATGTGACCACGGCGGGATTTGAACCCGCACGCCCTTTCGAGCACCAGTCCCTCAAACTGGCAAGTCTACCGTTTCTCCACGTGGCCGATGACTTTAAAGCAAAAAAGCCAAGCTGTGCTCGACTTTTGTGACCTGACTGGGGCTCGAACCCAGGACCCCATCATTAAAAGTGATGTGCTCTACCGACTGAGCTATCAAGTCTTTGCAAAAAAAGATAAAAAAGTGACCTGACTGGGGCTCGAACCCAGGACCCCATCATTAAAAGTGATGTGCTCTACCGACTGAGCTATCAAGTCTATTTTATTTCTTTTATGCGGGTGCAAATATAATGTGTTTTTATTTAAAATTCAAGACTATTTTAGTATAAATTTGCCTTTTTTAGAGTTTAGATCTTAAAACGTTAATTTATAGTGGGTTAATATGAAAAAAATCATCATTTTGTTGGGCTACATGGGTTGTGGTAAGTCAACAATTGGTATTGTTTTGGCCGATAATTTGAAAATGAATCATTTTGATTTGGATTTTTTGATTGAAAAGAAAGAAAATCAAAGTGTGTCGGAAATTTTTAAAAGCATGGGCGAAATTTATTTCCGCAGGCTCGAAAGTGCGCTTTTCAAATCAATAATTCAAAAAAATGAGCCTATGATATTGAGTTTGGGTGGTGGAACGCCTTGTTATGCTAATAATCATGAACTTTTTGGGGATGAAAACTGTGTGTCGATATATCTAAAAGCAAATGTTACTACTCTTTTTGAAAGGTTGATAAACGAGCAACAAAATAGGCCGATTATTGCTGATATTCAGCAAGATAAGCTTCAAGAATATATTGGAATACATCTATTTGAAAGACAATTTTATTACAATCATGCAAGGCATATTGTTGCTATTGATGGGAAATCGACGCTTGAAATTGTGTCAGAAATTGAGGATTTGCTTTTATTGCAAAATGTAAATTAAATTAAAAAAGCACGATTATTTTGTTCTTCAAAGACAACTTGCACATGCTCTAATAGCGATGTTGACAGCGAAATGCCTTTAAAATCTGCTTTGACAGGATATTTTTTGTGGTTTCTATCGACTAGAACGGCTGTTTTAAATTTTTTGATGGGCACCGCTAAAAAGTGTCGCACGCCATATACCAATGTAGTTCCAGAATTTAATACATCATCAACCAAAACCAAGCATTTGTCTTGATAATCATTGGTTTTTAATGAGGTTGTTATTGGGTTTAACGGGTTGACTTTGTCGATAAAAACTTGGCACAAAAGCACCTCGATGTTGGATATTTTTGAAAGTATCACCCCTATTTTTTGGGCAAAAATAAAGCCATTATTGGCAATTCCAGCAATAACAATCTGAGGTTCATCAACAAATGTTTCATAGATTTGATAAGCAATTCGGGTGATTTTGTGTTCGATTTCTTGGTTGTTGAGTATGATATTTGGCATCGTTATTTGTTTTATTCTGTTATTACCTCTTCGTTAAAATCTTCGATATCTCGACGGTCTTTTTTGGTTGGCCTGCCATCACCTGTTTTTCGATAATGCTCTTTTGAAAGTTTTAAAAGCTCTAAATGCTGAAAAACCTCGGCCGGGGTTTCATCTTTTCGATAGATATCTACTAATTTTGCTGCTACTCTATTTTGTGGTATGTCTAAAACGATAATTGTTTGTGAAATTTGGTCTTTCCTAAACACAATTTTATCTGTTGGAAAAACCTCTTTTGATGGTTTTGCAACATTTCCATTGACCGAAATATGGTTTTTTTTGCAAGCTTCGGTCACCATATTTCGGGTTTTATAATAGCGAACGCACCACAGGTATTTATCGATTCTCATAGTTTTTCTAAAAACGAAGTTAAAATATTGTTCAAAAATAAATCAAAATTGTATCTTGCGGCCATAAAATTTCATAAAAATGAACAAATTTAAGTTTTACCTTTCTTTATTGATTATTTCGGTTAGTATTTTTGCTTGTCATGATACTACTTCTACACCAGATATTATTCCAATTCACCCTTATGCAGAGCAATATGCAAAAGATATTGATTCAATCACAATATATCTAAAATCTCATTATATAGACAAAAAAATTGTTGATGGTCAAGTAGATGCCGATATTTTGCCGTTGCCAACAGATGGCTCCAAAGTTTCAATTTGGGATAATACAGAGTTTCCGTTGCAACACAAGACCGTAAAAAATGACCTAAGGATTTATAATGCAGTTGATGGCCGCATTGACGATTCCGTTGACTATACCATGTATTATATAATTCTGAACCAAGGTGGCGGTGGCAATCCGGCAACTACAGATTCAACTTATACTACCTATAAAGGTTGGAAATTAAACAACAAAGTATTTGATAGTAATACAACGCCAATGTGGTCCACATATCCTGCGGCATCAGCAACCGAGGTGACCTTGATTTCGGGCTATCGTCAATTTGTGCCAATGCTCAAAGCCGCAAGTAGCAAAACAGCGAATCCAGATGGAACAGTATCCTATACAAATTCGGGGCTTGGAATCGTATTTTTACCTTCGGGTTTGGCCTATTATAACAATTATGTAGCCTCTATTCCGGTTTATACACCAATTGTTTTCAAAGTTGGTTTGCATGCTTTACGCTATCGTGATCATGACCGTGATGGAATTTTGAATATGGACGAAGATTTGAATCATGATGGTGACACTTTTAACGATGATACGGATGGCGATAATCTACCCAATTTTTTGGATGCAGATGACGATGGCGATTTGTTTTTGACACGTGGCGAGATCAAAATTAACGGAGTTGTTCCAACATATTCACAAATTTTGGATTGTAGTGGCACCACAGCCGGCACCAAAAAACATTTGGACAAAAACTGTCATTAGATATTCAAACCAATAATCAAACAATTATTGGTTTTTTTTTGTAAAATATGGGACGAAATAACGACAGAAATATCAAAATTCACAACGACAAATTGCACAAAACCCAAGCAAAAGCAAAGGTTGCCGCACAACTAAGAAAAGAAAAGTTGGCCACAATCATCAAGAATTTTAATCTGAATAAAGACAAAAACATCACTTAAAATCGCAACTTTATGAGCAACAAAACCAATATCAAAATGCGTGAAATTCACCGCTATTTAGGATTTTTTCTAGCCGGAATCATGGCAGTTTATGCTTTGAGTGGCATAATTTTGATTTTTCGAGAAACCTCATTTTTGAAAACAGAACAAAAAATAGACAAAAAATTGCCTCTCGATATCAAAAAAGAGCAGCTCGGACGGGCTTTGCGCTTGCGCGAATTTAGAATCGACAAAGAAGAAAATGGCGTTTTGTTTTTTGAACAAGGAACTTTTGACACCAAAACCGGTATAGCACATTATACCAAATCTGAATTACCAAAAATTTTGGAAAAACTCACCCAAATTCACAAAGCCTCAACCAAGCAGCCTTTATATTTTTTGAATCTATTTTTTGGACTTGCGTTGTTGTTTTTTGTGATTTCGTCATTTTGGATGTTTATGCCAAGCTCCTCCATTTTCAAAAAAGGCATGTATTTTGCTGCAGCCGGCATCGTACTTACGTTGATTTTGATATTTATTTAAAACAAAATCGAGCAAGCTTTTACGTATTTTTTTTTGGCGCACACCTACCGTCTCCCACACCACCTGTCCCGCTGCACGCTATATCTTTTGGTTTTTTTCTGAAAAAGAAAAAAAACCAAAAGGATACCGCTACATCGGGGCGAAATTAGACCAATTAGGTTTTCAAGATGTTTTTTGGGAATAATTCCCAAAAAGACAAATCGTTTTCAAAAAACAGTCTGCATTTTTGTGTTGTTTTCTAAAAGAAAAATGTTATTTTTGAAACGGCTTTGGCGGTAGTTTATAGAACCTAAGAAGTGCTGCCATAGCCCCGACGCAGCGGCATCCTTTTTGGATTTTCTTTTTCGGAAAATCCAAAAAGATATAGTGTGCGGCGGGACAACTGTTTTGATAAACGGAGTGTGGTGCTTCAAAAAAAGAAAAAAATGATAAGAAAGGGGCTTGTTTTTGTAAAAAAAATAGCGATTTGGTTTTTTGGAATATCAATTTTTTTAGTAATTATATTCAAATTTGTGCCTGTGCCGGCTACACCGCTGATGATTGTGCGGTGCGTCGAACAAAAGTTGGCTGGTCAGGATATGGTTTGTAGCCATGATTGGGTGCCTATCGACGAGATTTCTATTTCGATGCAAAAGGCAGTGATTTCGAGCGAAGATGGGACATTTTTAGACCATAATGGTTTTGATTTTGAGGCGATGCAAAAGGCTTTTGCGAGCAATAATCGGGGCAAAAAGTTAAAAGGAGGCAGTACAATATCGCAACAAACCGCCAAAAATGTCTTTTTGTGGCAGGGTCGTAGCTATGTGCGCAAGGGTTTGGAGGCCTATTTTACGGTACTTATTGAGCTTGTTTGGGGCAAAAAACGTATTATGGAAGTGTATCTAAATAGTATCGAGATGGGTGATGGTGTTTATGGTGTCGAGGCCGCGGCGCAGTTTTGGTATGGCAAAAGTGCCAAAAATTTGACCAATCGTGAAGCGGCTGGCATCGCAGCGATATTGCCAAATCCGAGAAAATTTAGAGCCAATAGATCAAGTAATTTCATCGAAAATAAAAAGGCTAAAATTGTAAAATTGATCGGTTTTGTAGGCAAATTAGAATATTAATATCAAAAAAACAAAATATGATTGTGTTGAAAATAGGTGATAAAGCACCTCTGTTTGAGGGTTTTGACCAAGATGGAAATAGTGTCAAATTGTTGGATTATGTAGGCAAAAAGCTAGTAGTCTTTTTTTATCCAAAAGCTGACACGCCCGGTTGTACTGCAGAAGCTTGTGATTTGAATACTAATTTTGAGCGATTTGTAGCACAAAATTATGCCCTTTTGGGCGTTAGTGCCGATAGTCAAAAGGCGCAAAAAAAGTTTCATGCCAAATATGGTTTTCAATACCCGCTTTTGGCCGATGAAAACCGGGCTGTCATTGAAGCATTTGGTGTTTGGGGTCCAAAAAAATTTATGGGTCGCGAGTATGATGGTATTCATCGCACTACTTTTGTTATCGACGAGTTGGGTTTTATTATGGAAGTTATTAGCGATGTGAAAACAAAGATTCACGCCTCGCAGTTGTTACCTACTTTGTAATTTTTGGTGTTATTTTGTGGCTTCAATGGCTAAAAAATTGGCTGGTTCATAGCCAAAAAGTTGGTGTTGCTTGATAATTTCGGCAATACCACTTGGCAACAAATGTTCCCAATTTGGGGTTCCCGAGCTAATCATTTTGAGCACTTCGCGCGAAAATATTTTGAGATTATCTCTTTCAAAGTCAACAATATCTATTACTTTTCCGTTGTAGGCAAAAAACTTATAAAGTTCTTTCATTCTCGGGTGCACTTTTAGGTTTTGTGAGTCAATAACATTGCCGTTTTCGTCTTCCATAGGGTAGAGAAAAACTTTCAAATCACGATAAAAAAGTTTGCCAAAAGCTTCGAGAATACCGCCACTCAAATGTCTATAATATTGCTCGTCAAAAATATCGACCAAATTATTGACACCCATCGCCAATCCCATACGAGCTTTGGTGTAGTTTGAAAAATATTCGACCACTTTATAGTATTCTTGAAAGTTTGAAATCATCACGGTTTGCCCCAACGAGCAAAGCAATTCTGCGCGATCCATAAAATCACGTTCGTCAATCTCGCCGTCTGAACGAAGGTTTGAAAGTGTAATTTCAAAAATAACCAGTGTGTTTTCTTGTTCTACTTTGTTTTCTGCAAGAAACATTTTTAGTGATCTTTCATACATATCCATATTTACCTTGGTCACCGGTCTAAAGCTGCCCCGAAGTGTTAGGATATTTTTTTTGTAAAGTATGGCTGCAGGCAAAATATTGTTTCCGGCTGGATCAAACATTACGGCATCTGTCATACCATTTTTGACCAATTGCAGGCTCATTAATCTGTTGTCAACATCTGCAAAACGGGGTCCAGAAAAGTTGATTGTGTCTATTTCGAGTTGGTCTTTGTCAAGATGATCATACAAATAGCGCAACAATTTTTTTGGGTCATTATATTTGTAAAAGGCACCATATATAAGGTTTACGCCCAGAATTCCGAGGGTTTCTTGTTGTAATCTTGCATCTGTTTCTTTGAATCTGAAGTGCAAAATTATTTCGTTATAATCTTCATCTGGTTCAATTTGGTATCTAATTCCAACCCATCCATGCCCTTTGAATTGCTTTGCAAAATCGATAGTTGCCACGGTATTGGCATAACTGAAAAACATTTTGTTGGGGTGTTTTTCGCGGCTCAATCGTTGCTCAATTAATTCGACTTCATAGGATATCATTCGTTTTAATCTACTTTCGGTAACATATCTTCCGTCGGCTTCGAGCCCATAAATAGCGTCAGAAAAATCTTTGTCATAAGCAGACATTGCTTTTGCAATTGTTCCAGAAGAACCACCGGATCTAAAAAAATGACGAACAGTTTCTTGACCTGCGCCAATTTCGGCAAACGAACCATAAATATTTTCGTTTAAATTGATTCGAAGTGCTTTGTCCTTTATAGAAGGTATTTGTTCGATGATTTTATCACCTTTTAATTTTATTTCGGTCTCCATTTTATAATATCGGTAAACTTTTTTGCAAAGTTAACAAAAAAGCTATCTATTTACTGATAATAATCTTATTTTTGCTAAAAAAAACCTTGAAACTATACTTTTTAGGCACTGGCACCTCACAAGGAATTCCTGTTATTGGAAGCAAGCATCCTGTTTGTAAAAGTAATGATTTGAAAGACAAACGATTGCGGGTTTCTGTTTGGATTTATGATGCGGATTTTTCGATTGTTATAGATTGTGGGCCAGATTTTAGACAACAGATGTTGGCTTCAGCTTGTGAGAAGATTGATGCGGTTTTGTTCACCCACGAACATGCAGACCATACCGCCGGCCTAGACGACATTAGACCTTTTAATTTTGCGGAGGGGGATTTGCCAATATTTGCTCATGAAAGAGTAATTTCAAATTTGAAAAAAAGATTTGACTATATTTTTGAAACGGTCAATAAATACCCTGGATCACCTGCCGTAAAAGTCAATATTGTTCAGAACGGCTTTCCATTTTTTATAAAAAACAAAAAAATAATCCCTATAAATGCCTTTCATGGCAGTTTGCAAGTATTTGGATATCGAATAGACAATTTTGCTTATTTGACAGACGTAAAAACAATCAAAAATGAAGAAATTGACAAATTAAAAGGAATTTTCATTCTGGTTATCAATGCTTTGCGCATAGAGTCGCATCCTACTCATTTTAATCTTCAAGAAGCTTTGGATTTTATCGAAAAAATAAAACCTAAAAAAACTTTTTTGACCCACATTAGCCATCACTTTGGTTTTCATGAAACGGTTCAAAATACTTTGCCAGAAAATGTATTTTTGGCTTATGATAATTTAGAAATTAAACTTTAAATATAATAAAAATGAAACAATCATTTATGCTTTATCTATTGATTTTGTTGGCGTTGACCAACTTATTTACCTATATGTTTTTGAACAGTCAGGTAAAATTTGAACAAAAAAATTATGACAATTTGGACAAAAAAATGACAGACAGTTTGAATATAATGCTCGTAAAAAATGCTGATGCCGATTATTTTTCGTTGGCACAAAATGATCGAGCGCAGGCCTATTTTGAAAATCAATCGACAGGAGAATATTTAGCACAAGAAAAGCTAATTCCATATATAAAAGACAAATTACTTGATTTTAATAGTAGCACAACTGGCAATCCTTATACGGGTCAAGAACCAATTGAAGGAAAAAAATTCATAGTGAATAGCAGCAAAATTTTGAACCATCGCTGGATTATTGCAGATTTTAATAACGGAAGTATTTGGGGCGAAGCTTTGATCAAATACTTTGTAAATGATGACAAAAGTATCAGTTTTGAAAACATAGGGAGTGTTTTGTATGCTGGTACAAATTAACAATTTTTTGTATAAAAACAATAACAATTTATCTAAATTTGAAAAAATATTTAGTATGAAAAAAATTTACTATTTGGTTTGTTTTTTTGGTTTCTTTTCACACGCTCAAACCAAAATTTTGTTTGATAATACCAAGGCCGAAACAGCTGGCAATGCAGACTGGGTGATAGATGCAGACGCTCACAATTTAGGGTTTTCTGGTGGTGCTCCCACAAGCGGTGGTGGAAGTGAGGCAAATGCTCAAAAAATCCCTACACCACTTCAAACTACAATTGCAACATCAACCGTAGAAAATTATTGGAATGGAGGACTTTCAAGTTGGGCAATAGACTGTGTAAAAGCGGGTTATGTTGTAGAATCCTTGCCTTATAATGGTCTAATTACGTATGGACAAACCTCAAATTTACAGGATTTAAGTCATTATAAAGTCTTTGTAATAGACGAGCCCAATATTTTATTTACTGATTCAGAAAAAACTGCAATTTTAACTTTTGTTAAAAACGGTGGTGGTTTGTGTATGATTTCAGACCATGATATTTCAGACCGAAATAATGATGGTGCGGATTCACCTACAATTTGGAATGATTTGATGGGCAATAATTTGGTACAAACAAACCCGTTTGGTATTGTTTTTGATTTGACAGATTTTTCGCAAACAACCTCAAATATTGCGGTTTTACCTACAAATTCAATTTTGCATGGCACTGCAGGAAACGTTTCACAAGCCAAATGGTCAAACGGTACATCGATGACCCTCAATAGCACCATAAATCCATCTGTAAAAGGTTTGATTTTTAAAACTTCAAGTTCAAATACAGGAGTAAGCAATGTAATGTGTGCTTCATCAACTTTTTTTGCAGGAAAAATTGTGGCTATAGGCGATAGCTCGATCACAGATGATGGATCTGGAGACTCAAACGATACGCTGTATGATGGTTATATTGCGGATGCAAACGGAAATCATCAAAAATTATTGATGAACAGTTTGATTTGGTTGGCTACTTCAAGTGCTTTACAAACAAACGATTATGACGTTTTTCCAGATATAAAATTAGAACAAAACCCAATTTGTAACAAAAATTTAAAATTGGTTTTTAATAACGACAACGAATCAAAAACCATTATTCAAATCTTTGACAACTTGGGTAGAAATATCCTGCAATCGAATGTTTTTTATGCAGAAAAGGGTGTTTTTACAAAAAATATTGCCTTAGACAATGCTGCAACTGGTGTTTATTTTTGTAAAATTTCAAACGAAAACAATTTTAAAACTATTAAATTTATAATCCCATAGACACCTTTTTGATATGTTTTTTGACGAGCATATTTATTTTTATTTGGTTTCAAAAAACAAATGCCCAAATGATATTTAAAAAATTTTTCATCTTGTTGCTGATTTTTATGAGCAAAATAGCTATCTCTCAAGAATCGAAACATCCTATTTCGTTGGGCTTTAATATTGGTTATGGAGGTGAATTCAAAAATAAAGATTATGCTTATAGCAATCAATTTTATAAATTGCAATTTTATTATACCTTAAATAAAACAAAAAATTTTGAGTTTCAGATGGTTTTACAACCTGAAATTAATTTTGCGACACATTTGTTGAAAAATTTTTATTTTGTAAAGCCCGACGATCCCGATTATTTGACAAAAAGAGACGAATTTACAAAATCAAAAGACATTCACGAATATGTTTTGGGTGTAGGCTTTTTAGTTAGAAAATGGGTTTCAAAATCATGTAGCATTTATGTTTTAGGAAGCGTTGGTCCAATGATAACCAATACAGAAACCGAAAGATTGTCGAAGGGATTTGCATTTTCTGATGTGATTTCGATAGGAATTTCATTCAAAACACAAAACATTATATTTGATATCCGACCGAGCTTGCGTCACAATTCAAATGCTGGGCTTCAAAGTTCGAATGCTGGATTGAACACAAAAAATATTGAATTTGGAATTTCGATTCCATTTAAAAAGCAGTTATTTTGCATTTTATAATACCAAATTTTAATAAAAAAAATTATTAAAATTTAGAATTATGAAATTATCAATTAAAAATCAACTTTGCTGTTGTTCCGTTACTTTCTTGACTTTCAATTTGTAAGTCAATTTGAAGCAGTAAACAAAGTTTTAGAACAATAGATAACCCCAATCCGTTACCCGTAATATCTGGGTTTTTACCAGGATTTGACCTAAAAAATGGGCGATAAATATTGGTCAAATCGTTTTGCAAAATACCATCACCAAAATCAATGATAAGAAGAACGGTTTTGCAATTTTCCTCTTGAATCAGTAAGTCAATTTTATTGTCTGTTTTTGAATACTTGATAGCATTTGAAATCAGATTACTAATGATTATATTAATTAAATTTTGATCAGAATTAACAAAACAATTTCCGCTTGTTTGTCTATTTATGATCAGGTTTTTTGATTTAATTTTGTCTGAATAGTTTAACAAAATCTCAATCAAAGTAGTATTCAAACAAATATTTTCTTTGTTTAAATTTTCTTTTTGATTTTCATAACGTGCCAAAAGTAATATTTCGTCAAACAAATTATTTAATTTATCTATAATCAAAAAATTCAAATGTACATAAATCCAAAATGAAATGTACATTTTTTGTGCAAATATAACATTTTTTAAGCACCATTTAATTGCAATTTAAAAAGCCCCTAATCGGGGCTTTTTCTATGTACTCGGTGATGCAAATTGTTCGAGCATCAATAAATCGGGTTTATATATATCTTTCACATCTGCGTTTGGCTCAAACGTGCTGTATTCCTTTTTCTGTGGGTTCTTGATAATAATACCTTTGCTGATATCGGTTAATGCTTTCTCAATTAAACGAAGACCCATCGCTTGCAGTTCGTGTTCCCATAGTATCCTGGCCGCCTTTTTTGGTTCAATCCCGTATAGTTTTGGATCTATAAATACTATTTCTTGGTAAGCAATATCGCCTCTGTCTATTCCATTATTCAACCAAAAAACAGTCCCGCCAGTGATTGCATCACGCATACGAACCGCCCACTCAATGGATGAACGCCCACGGTGTCGGGGCAATAAGCTTGGATGATAACCAATCCAACCGATATTTGCCTTGTAGCGTGTCCGTACGCCAATATAATCGAATGAATGGGCAGTTATCCCAATATCAATATTTTTAGGCAATGTATCAGCGTTTAATGAACCCGCAGGAATAATGGGAATATCAAACGTTCGTGCCATCTTTGCTACATACTTATCGTCAAGCGGTGAGCAAACGCCCACCACTTCTACAAAATCTAATCTTAAACATAAACTCAATACTTGCTCTCCAAAATACTTTTGACCACTTATAAAAACTCTTAACTTTTTCATTTTCCTAAATATTTAAAACTTTGAACGGCTCTAAAATGGCCGCCATACCCACATCCTGTCATTCCACCCTTTCCAGTTTTTACAATACTGGCGTTACTTCTTGTTTTATTAGCCCCAAATAACATCGCACCGGTTTGTACCCACTTTTCGGAGTTTCTCAAATAGCTGCACAACTGCGGATGCGAAGTATGAAAAAACGTGTGATAATTTCTGTTGCAACGTCCGTTTCCTTCTAAATGGTATTGCATAACCTCGTTTAAAAAGGCCGTTCCAACTCCTGCACCTTGCCACTCTGGCATCACTACC
>JAYTNQ010000266.1:0-1331 GCA_043748255.1 Bacteroidota bacterium | reverse complement strand
ACATCTTACAAACCCAATAAGTCTATAATCGCCCCGATGTAGCGGCATCCTTTTTTTGGTTTTTGAAAAAAACCAAAAAAAGATATAGCGTGCAGCGGGACGGGTAGTGTGCTGAACGGGTGGTGTGCGCCAAAAAAAAAGCTGAATTTTATTTTTGGTTTGATTTTTGAATAGGGTTTATAAACCAATTAAATTTTTGTGTTATGAAACCATTTATCATGTTTGTATCAGTTGTTTTTGCGGGGCTTTTTTTGAGTTGTACTGGGCCAGACGGTGCGCCGGGAAGGGACGCGCCGCTGAATGAAGTTTTTGAGTTGCGGTCTGTAAATTTTGGGTATTCGGCTGCTAATGGGTTTTCGATTTATCAATCTTTGAGCCCCAATATTTATGCTTCGGATGTGGTTTTGATTTATAGAATGACGGGCACTATTGATGCAAACACCCCAATTTGGCAGCTAATACCGCGTACTTTGTTTTTGCCTCAGGGCGAGTTGGATTATGATTTTGATTTCAGCAAAGAGGATTTTACGATATATGCAGGCGGCAATTTTGATTTGAATTTGGCTCCTTCCTATATAAACAATCAAACTTTTAGAATTGTGATTGTTCCTGGGGCTTTCTCGAACAAAAAAACGCCCGATTTTTATGCAGATTACAACGCCGTGATAAAGGCTTATGGCATCGATGATCGGCATGTGAAATTGCTAAATAAATAGGTTCTTGATTTTTTTTTGTGAAATTGATAATTTTGGTTGGTTATTTTTATAATTTTATAAAAATAGTTAACCAATTTTTTTACCCCTATTTTTTTTAGGGTAAAATATTTTTTATCTAATTTTTTTATATATTTGCAGCTTAATAATAGGGGTCTAATATATAAAAACAATATTTATGTCAACATTTCGTTTTCAAGCGCTAAAAGCAGCGACAAACAGAGCAGCGGTAAAATTTGAAGAAGCCGACAAAAAATCGAATATTTTTGGTTCGAATGTATTTAATGACAAAGCGATGCGTCAATTTTTGACGGGCGATGCGCACAAAGCAGTGAAAGATGCGGTGCAACACGGCACAAAAATAGATCGAAAAATAGCCGATTATGTAGCAATGGGTATGAAAGAGTGGGCGTTGTCTAAAGGCGTTACACATTATACGCACTGGTTTCAGCCACTTACGGGCACCACCGCCGAGAAGCATGATGCTTTTTTTGAAACTTCGTATGACGGCAGTGATGCTGTCGAAAAATTTGGTGGCGCACAATTGGTTCAGCAAGAGCCAGACGCATCGAGTTTTCCAAATGGCGGAATCAGAAACACGTTTGAAGCCCGTGGTTA
>JAYTNQ010000265.1:0-1332 GCA_043748255.1 Bacteroidota bacterium | reverse complement strand
AACGCAAATAATTCGATAGGGTTCTTCACTCTTGGAATTGTAATAAATAATCCGTAACCAAATCCGTTATTTTTCGATGAAATCATCATTTCTATCTGTTTTGGAGATATACATTTGAAATCAGGAATTGATTTTATTTCGGCATACCAATTCCATTTTGTCGATGATTTTCCGTCGAAACAGTAAACACGGTTTTCTGCAGCTCTTTCTTGACCAATTACGGTCTTTTCTGACCCTTTTATAATAAAATACCCACCACAATCCATAGCACATTCTCCAACAGCAGATGCATCAATACAATCTTGAGATAACACACAAACACTCGATTTTAACATTATTGGCATTTTTCCAATGTTTATTTTTGGTAAAATTTTTGTAAAGGTTTTTGGAGTTTCCATTGTTTCCGTATTTCTTACTACATAATCTATTTTTATATCCACCGTCATCGTACTAGCATATGTAAAATTTCGTAATTTTGCTTCGTGAGGGAACATTGTTTTTGTCGCACCGTTATTCTCGTGAATTTGTGGAGGATACAATTTGAAATTATCGAATGACACTAATACTTCTAGCAGATATTTATCAAATTTTTCAACATAATCATTTTCTGAGTGTATTACCACTGGATTAAACATTTGTATCGTCCTTTGGACTTGATAGTTTATAAAATGATTGTATGATTCGATTTGATGCCTTACAAGACGGTCCAAATGTTTTCCTTCGAAGTACGATTCTATTATATTGTACGGTTCTTCAACGTAATTTCCTAGATGAGATAATACCTCATCACCGTCACACACTTCATCTTTCTTTTTATCTGCTTCATCTTTTATAAGTTCTTTTAATACCTCCTTGTATGTGTTATTCTTTTTCACACGAATTTTCACGATATCGGGAGATAATACGGTAATTGGAGTTACGTCAGTCATTTTTCGGTTATTTGTTATTGTTGTTGTCGGTGTGTAGTAATGAATTGTATATTTTAGAATCAATTTTTTATGTCTTCGTTAAAAATTGTGATTATTACGATAAAATGATGGCAAGATTTTATAGATATATGGAATAAATGAATAAAACTATTCAAATAAATCCTGATTTATTTAAGGTTGGGAGTACTAGAAAACGTTCTACTGAACCTAAAAATTTGTCTGTCAGAATCCCAAAAGAAACTAATAAAACGCTTTCTAAACGTAACGCATTAATCAAGTTTATACGAAGACATCAAGATAGTAATGTTAAAAACAATAATATTCAAATTAATAACGATTCTGATGAAATTTTTGATACAGACAACGATTTTGAAAAATCGCTTCAATATCTTATGGATATTTC